>NZ_JBSFTY010000036.1:0-87927 GCF_053591515.1 Streptomyces sp. NPDC003011 | reverse complement strand
ATCGAACGTGGTTTGCCCGAGGAAGTCATCGTAATAGTAGATTTGGTTCAGCTCATCATTCCACAGGTGATTCGCCTCGTCAGAATCCTCCGATACCCGTCAGGTCAAAAGCCCAGCTTGCGCAGCTGGCGGGGGTCCCGCTGCCAGTCCTTCGCCACCTTCACATGCAGGTCCAGGAAGACCGGCGTACCCAGCAACGCCTCGATCTGCTTGCGCGACTTGATCCCGACCTCCTTCAACCGCTTCCCCTTCGGCCCGATGACGATGCCCTTCTGGCTGGGCCGCTCGATGTAGACGAACGCGTGGATGTCCAGGAGCGGCTTGTCGGCCGGCCGGTCCTCGCGGGGCAGCATCTCCTCCACCACGACCGCGATGGAGTGCGGCAGCTCGTCGCGGACACCTTCGAGCGCGGCCTCCCGGATCAGCTCCGCGATCATGACCTGCTCGGGCTCGTCGGTGAGGTCGCCCTCCGGGTAGAGGGCGGGCCCCTCCGGCAGCAGCGGGACGAGCAGATCGGCCAGCAGGCCCACCTGCTGGTCCGCGACCGCCGACACCGGCACGATCTCCGCCCACTCGAACCCGAGCTCCTGCCCGAGCTGGTCGATCGCGATGAGCTGCTCGGCGAGCGTCTTGCCGTCGACGAGGTCGGTCTTGGTGACGAT
The DNA here is from genome assembly GCF_053591515.1 of Streptomyces sp. NPDC003011. Classification (NCBI taxonomy): domain Bacteria; kingdom Bacillati; phylum Actinomycetota; class Actinomycetes; order Kitasatosporales; family Streptomycetaceae; genus Streptomyces; species Streptomyces sp. NPDC003011. Next base: position 87,265 of record NZ_JBSFTY010000036.1, on the reverse strand, counting down.
CGCGATCTTCGGCGTCTTCTTGATGGACGCCAGTTCCTTCGCGATGAAGCGGTCACCGGGGCCGAGCTTCTCGTTCGCGGGCAGACAGAAGCCGATCACGTCGACCTCGGCCCACGTGGTGCGGACGATGTCGTTGAGACGCTCGCCCAGCAGCGTGCGCGGCTTGTGCAGCCCGGGGGTGTCCACCAGGATCAGCTGGGCGTCGGGCCGGTGCACGATCCCCCGTACCGTGTGCCGCGTCGTCTGCGGCTGGTTCGCGGTGATCGCCACCTTCTGCCCGACCAGAGCGTTCGTCAGGGTGGACTTGCCCGCGTTGGGGCGGCCCACGAAGCAGGCGAAACCGGCGCGATGGGGTGCCTCGGACGGCTCGGATGACTCACTGCGAACGCTCATGGCGCCCATTCTCCCTGATCCACACGCCCTCCCCGTACAACCGACCGATCACCGGCCTGAACGAGGAGCGCGGCAGGCCGGTCCCGGGCCTTAACGGCGCCCGTCGAGAGCGCATACGATCACGGCGTCCCGGGCGACGGCGCCCCGGTCACCGCGTCCTCCGTCCCTCCTCCAGAAGGTCACGTCCCCGGCATGAAGCTCATCACCGCGATCGTCAAGCCGCACCGCCTCGACGAGGTCAAGAACGCCCTCCAGGAACTCGGCGTGCACGGTCTGACCGTGACCGAGGCCAGTGGCTACGGCCGTCAGCGCGGCCACACCGAGGTGTACCGGGGGGCCGAGTACCAGGTCGACCTGGTGCCGAAGGTCCGGATCGAGGTCGTCGTCGAGGACGCCGACGCGGACGCCGTCGTCGACGCGATCGTCAAGGCCGCGCAGACGGGGAAGATCGGCGACGGGAAGGTGTGGACGGTGCCCGTGGAGACGGTCGTCCGCGTACGGACGGGCGAGCGCGGCCCCGACGCGCTCTGACCGCCGGGACGGCTCCCACCCGTCGATGGGCCGCCGGCTTCCGTCGTCGGACGGGAAGTCGGCGGCCCACCGCGGATGGCTCCGGCTCAGTCGAACACGAACGGGCCCGGTGCCTGCGGTCCGGTCGCCGTGCAGGTGATGGTGATGCCGAAGACGGTCATCTGGAGCGAACCGCCGTAGGCCTCCAGGGTGTCGCCGGGGGCCACGGTGCCGTCGAGCGGGCCGACGGTGACCGGGTCGCCGGCCGCCATGGCCGGATTCTTCGTGCCGGTGAAGGCGGCGCTGCCGCCGGCCGTGTTCACCAGGGTGAGCGTGGACGTGATCGAGTCCTGCGCCAGGGCGAGCGGGGCGGTGATGGCGGAGGTCGTGAGGGTGATGGTGGCGGCGGTGCCGTCCTGCGTCGCCGTCAGCGTGGCCTCGCCGCCGCCGAAGGTGCCGCAGTCGGCGGTGATCGTCGCGGTGTCCGGGGTGACGGCCACGGCGGTGGGTGCGAGGGCGAGTCCGGTGACCGCGAGGGCTCCGGCCAGCAGTGCCGCACCTGTTGTCGTTCGCTTGCCTGTCATGGGGATCCGGTTTCCCTTCCCGTGTGGGGGAATTGCCATGGGGGGATGGTCGGGAGAGGTGCACCGACGGCCCTCGGGCCCACGGGCGCGGTGCGGAGCGCCACGCGGGCCGGAATCTGACGGTCCGTCGGAACCACCGGTTCCATTGATGCGCGAGTGCAGACGACTGGCAAGGGCTGTTTTGCGCCGGACCGCCGCGCCGGCGGACGTCAGTCCGCGGCGACGGTCAGCCGCACGGTCCCGTCCGGCGAGGCGACGTGCACCGGCGTCCCCGGCCCCCCGAGATCACGCACCGCGGCCAGGTCCTCCGCCGAGGCCCCCGCCGCCTCGGTCACCACGGCCGCCGCCTCCAGCGACTTCGCCCCGGAGGCCACCGCCATGGCCACCGCCGTGCGCACCGCACTCAGCCGCAGCGATTCCAGGGCCACGGTCCCGGCCACATACGTACGGCCCGTCTCGTCCCGTACCGCCGCCCCCTCGGGCACGCCGTTGCGGACCCGGGCGGAACGGGCCAGGGTGACGATCTTGCGGTCCTCGGGGTCAAGCACGCTGTCAGTCATGAGCCGAGCATACGAACCCGGCGTCCGCCCCGGGCGCGAGGGCGGCCGTCACGGGCGGTCCAGGCGCAACCGTTCGGCCCTCGGCAACCCCGCCACCACCAGGTCGTAGGAGTCCTCGACGAGTTCCCGGACCAGCCGGTCCGGGAGGGTGCCGTCGGCCGTGACCGTGTTCCAGTGGCGCTTGTTCATGTGGTAGCCGGGCACGACGAGCCCCGGGTGCTCGCCGCGCAGACGGACCGCGTCGTCCGGGTCGCACTTGAGGTTGACCGTGAGCGGGCGGGCGTCCAGGGAGGTCAGGGCGAAGAGCTTGCCGCAGACCTTGAAGACGGAGATCTCCGGCCGGAACGGGAAGTCCTCGACGGCCGCCTCGAAGGACAGGCAGAAGGCGCGCAGCTCCTGGGGCGTCACTCCGGTTCCTTCTCCTCCTCGGAGGCCTCCGCCGGGCCCACCGGCTCCACCAGCACCGTCACGATCTTGTTCCGGCGGCCCGCCGCCGCCTCCGCCGTCAGCCGCAGCTTGCGGCCGTCGGGGAGTTCGACGACCGACGAGGCTCCGGCGATCGGGACCCGGCCCAGGGCCTTCGCGAGCAGCCCGCCGACCGTCTCGACGTCCTCGTCGTCGTACTCCTCCAGCCCGTACAGCTCGCCGAGGTCGGTGATGTCGAGGCGGGCGGTGACCCGGTGGCGGTCGTCGCCGAGGTCCTCGACGGGCGGCAGTTCCCGGTCGTACTCGTCGGTGATCTCCCCGACGATCTCCTCCAGGATGTCCTCGATGGTGACGATGCCGGCGGTGCCGCCGTACTCGTCGATGACCACGGCCACGTGGTTGCGGTCCTGCTGCATCTCGCGCAGCAGGTCACCGGCGTTCTTGGTGTCGGGCACGAAGACCGCCGGGCGCATCGCCGTCGAGACGAGTTCGCTCTCCGCGTCACGGCTGATGTGCGTCTTGCGGGCCAGGTCCTTCAGGTACACGATCCCGACGATGTCGTCCTCGCTCTCACCGGTCACCGGTATCCGGGAGAAACCGGAGCGCAGGGCCAGCGTCAGCGCCTGGCGGATCGTCTTGTAGCGCTCGATGACCACGAGGTCGGTACGCGGGACCATGACCTCCCGGACCAAGGTGTCGCCCAGCTCGAAGACCGAGTGCACCATACGGCGCTCGTCGTCCTCGATCAGCGACTCCTTCTCGGCGAGGTCGACCAGCGCGCGCAGCTCCGCCTCGGAGGCGAACGGGCCGCGGCGGAAGCCCTTGCCGGGGGTGAGCGCGTTGCCGATGAGAATCAGCAGGGACGGGACGGGGCCCATGATCCGCGCGAGCGGGAGCAGGACGTACGCCGCCGCCGTCGCCGTGTTCAGCGGGTGCTGGCGGCCGATGGTGCGCGGGGAGACGCCGACGGCGACGTACGAGACGAGGACCATCACCCCGATCGCGACCAGCAGCGCCTCGGTGGTGCCGTCGAACGCGCGCAGACAGGCGTACGTGACCAGGGCCGCCGCCGCCATCTCGCAGGCGACGCGGACCAGCAGCGCCACGTTCAGATAGCGGGTCGGGTCGGCGGCGACCTGGGCGAGCTTCGCGCTGCCGCGGCGGCCGGTGCGTACGGCCTCCTCGGCGCGGAAGCTGGAGACGCGCGCGAGGCCCGCCTCCGCACAGGCGGCGAGCCACGCGACGACGACCAGGGCGACGGCGCCCAAGACGAGACCGGGGCTCATGAGACGGTCGGGGCCGGGGACGGGCCGGTCAGGCCCTTCTCCGCGCGCCAGCCGTCCACGATGGCCGCCTGGAGGCCGAACATCTCGGCCTTCTCGTCGGGCTCCTCGTGGTCGTATCCCAGCAGGTGCAGCACGCCGTGGACGGTGAGCAGGTGGAGCTCCTCGTCCATGGAGTGCTGCGTGGGCGCTTCCTCTCCCTGCTTCTTGGCGACCTCGGGACACAGCACGATGTCACCGAGGAGGCCCGGCGGGGGCTCGTCGTCGTCCTTCGACGGCGGACGCAGTTCGTCCATCGGGAAGGACATGACGTCCGTGGGCCCCGGCAGGTCCATCCACTGCATGTGCAGCTGCTCCATGGCGTCGGCGTCCACGACGATCACCGAGAGCTCGGAGAGCGGGTGGATGCGCATCCGCGCGAGCGCGTAGCGGGCGATGTCGAGGATCGCCTGCTCGTCGACCTCGGTTCCGGACTCGTTGTTGACGTCGATCGACATGGTCGTGCTGGTCTACTTCCGCTTGTTACGGGCGCCCTTGTGGGTGCCGTTCTCCGTACCGTTCTCGCTGTCGTACTTCTCGTACGCGTCGACGATACGGCCGACCAGCTTGTGCCGTACGACGTCGTGGGACGTGAGCCGCGAGAAGTGGACGTCGTCCAGCCCCTCCAGGATGTCCTGGACCTGGCGCAGACCCGACTTGGTGCCGTTCGGCAGGTCGACCTGCGTCACGTCACCCGTGATCACGATCTTCGATTCGAAGCCGAGGCGGGTGAGGAACATCTTCATCTGCTCGGGGCTGGTGTTCTGGGCCTCGTCCAGGATGATGAAGGCGTCGTTGAGAGTTCTTCCCCGCATGTACGCCAGCGGCGCCACCTCGATCGTGCCCGCCGCCATCAGCCGGGGGATCGAGTCCGGGTCCAGCATGTCGTGCAGCGCGTCGTAGAGCGGGCGCAGGTACGGGTCGATCTTCTCGTAGAGGGTGCCCGGGAGGAAGCCCAGACGCTCTCCCGCCTCGACCGCCGGACGGGTCAGGATGATGCGGTTGACCTGCTTGGACTGCAGGGCCTGCACCGCCTTGGCCATGGCGAGGTAGGTCTTGCCGGTGCCCGCGGGGCCGATGCCGAAGACGATCGTGTGCTTGTCGATCGCGTCGACGTACCGCTTCTGGTTGAGGGTCTTGGGTCGGATCGTGCGCCCGCGCGAGGAGAGGATGTTCTGCGTGAGCACCTCGGCCGGGGTCTCCGGTCCGTCGGCCTCGCCGCTGCCACCCGCTCTGAGCATGGCGATCGAGCGTTCCACTGCGTCCTCCGTCATCGGCTGCCCGGTGCGGAGCACGAGCATCATCTCTGCGAACAGGCGCTGGACGAGGGCGACATCACCGGTGTCGCCCGCCACGCTGATCTCATTGCCCCGGACGTGGATGTCGGCCGCCGGGAAGGCCTTCTCGATCACGCGCAGCAGGGCGTCGCCGGAACCCAGCACGGTCACCATGGGGTGCTGGGCGGGGACGGTGAACTGTGCTCTCGCCTGCTCCTGCGCGGGTGTGTGAGCTGTGGGTGTCTGAGTCATGGGCCGGCTCTGTAGGCCTGCGGTTCCTCCTCGTCACGGCCGCGTAGCTGAGAGCGGCCTCGCGCTATCAAGAGTACGACGGTGGACTGACAACGCCGTAGGACTTTTCCCAGCGGAACTGACCCGCGTTCACGCCGAGCGCCCGAACCCGATCGTCGGCACCGCCCGCCGCAGCGGCCACGGCCTGCCCGCGTCCTGCGGCACCAGCCCCGCCAGGAAGCCGTACCGCCGCAGCGCCGCCGGGTCCTGGCCGTCCAGCGACTGCACCTTCCGCCACCACGCCCCGATCTCGGACCAGCCCGGCGCCGACAGCGACCCTCCGAACTCCTGCACCGACAGGGCCGCCGTCAGACCGGCGAACGCCAGCCGGTCGGCGAGCGGCCAGCCGGCCAGCGTGCCGGTGACGAAGCCCGCCACGAAGACGTCCCCCGCGCCGGTCGGGTCCAGGGCCTCCACCTCGATGGCCGGAACCTCGGCCGTCTCCCCCGTCCGCCGGTCCACCGCGTACGCGCCCTCCGGACCGAGGGTGACGACGGCGAGCGGGACGTGGTCGGTGAGCGCGTGGGCCGCGGCCCGCGGGCAGTCGGTGCCCGTGTACCGCATCGCCTCCTCGGCGTTCGGCAGGAACGCCTCGCAGTGTTCGAGGTCGGCGAGCCCCGCCAGGTCCCACGCGCCGGTGTCGTCCCAGCCGACGTCGCCGAAGATGCGGGCGCCCTTGCCGGCCGCCTGGGCGATCCAGGGGGCGCGCCTGCCGGGCGTGAGGGAGGCGATGGCGGCACGCGCGCGTGGGGGGCAGTCGGGCGCGGGCTCCTCGGGGGGCGGCTCGTGACCGTGGGAGATCATCGTGCGCTCGCCCTCGTACGCCATGGAGACGGTGACCGGGGAGTGCCAGCCGGGGACCGTGCGGGACGGGGTGAGGTCGATGCCCTCGCCCTGCTCCAGGGCGTCCCAGCAGTACTCGCCGTAGTGGTCGTCGCCGAACGCGGCCGCCAGGGAGGTGCGCAGGCCGAGCCGTGCCAGCGCGGTCGCCATGTTCGCCACGCCGCCGGGGCTGGATCCCATCCCCCGGGCCCAGGACTCGGTGCCGCGCACGGGGGCGGAGGCGAGCCCGGTGAAGACGATGTCGAGGAAGACGGTGCCCGTGAGATACACGTCCCAGGGCGGGTCGTCCGGCGTGCGCAGGGCGGCCAGCGGGTCGACCCGGGGCCGGTTGCGGTGGTCCTCTCCGAGGGACGCGGTGGACGCGATCACGGTGCGCTCCCTGACGTGGTACGGATCAGGCCAGTCTGCACCACACCACTGACAACCCGCCGTCGTCACACCGCGGCCGCGGGTCACGCCGGACCCCGTCCGCCCCGGCTTCAGGCCCCTCCCGCCACCCGTCCTCACCCAGCGTGATCACCCGTGCGCGTGCGGCCCCGCCTACCAGCGCGGCACGGCCGGCGTGACCCAGCCGGGGTCGGCGACCCGCATCGCCGCCGCGTCGTCCCGCTCGCGCAGCGACCCGTCGTCGTCGAGCCACCGCCGGTGCAGGAACGCGAGCCTGTCGTGGTCGAGTGCGACGCCGAGGCCGGGCGTGTCCGGGACGGTGACGCAGCCGCCGTCGAAGGCCAGCCGCTCGGTGAGGACGTCCTCCGACTGCCAGGGGTAGTGGGAGTCGCAGGCGTGGTGCAGGCCGGGCACCGTGGACGCCACGTGGGTCATCGCGGCGAGGCTGATCCCCAGGTGGGTGTTGGAGTGCATGGACACGCCGACGCCGAACGTCCGGCAGATCGCGGCCAGTTGCTGCGTGTTGCGCAGCCCGCCCCAGTAGTGGTGGTCGGAGAGCACCACCTGCACGGCGTCCCGCGCGAAGGCCTCCTTGATCTCGGGGAAGGTCGTCACGCACATGTTGGTGGCGAGCGGCACGTCGGTGCCCCTGGAGACCTCCGCCATGGCGGACGTGCCGAGCGCCGGGTCCTCCAGGTACTCCAGGACGTCCTCCAGCTCCTTCGCCACCTTCAGCGAGGTCTCCACGCTCCAGGCCCCGTTGGGGTCCAGCCGCAGCGGGTGCCCGGGGAACGCCTCGGCCAGGGCCCGTACGGCGGCGATCTCCTCGTCCGGCGGGAAGACACCGCCCTTGAGCTTGAAGGAGGTGAAGCCGTACCGCTCGGTGAACTTCCGGGCCTGTCCGACGACTGAGGCCGGGTCCAGGGCGGCGCCCCAGTCGTCCTTCTCGGCCGTCACGCCCCGCGGGTGGTCCGCCCACTTGTAGAAGAGGTACGCGCTGTACTCGACGGTGTCGCGCACCTTGCCGCCGAGCAGCGCGTGCACGGGCAGGCCGAGCGCCTTGCCGAGCGCGTCGAGGCAGGCGACCTCGAAGGCGGAGACCACGGACAGCCGCAGTTTGCCGGCGCTCTGCACGCCCCGCAGCCCGCCGACGTCGACCTGGCCAAAGACGTGGGACCGGTCGACGGCCACCTCGTCCGCCACCGTGAACAGCCCGTTCAGGTCGCTGACCCGGCGGCCGGCCAGCCGGGCGGCGAAGGGCCGCGCCAGCTCCAGGTACTTGGTGTCGCCGTACGTCTCGCCGACGCCGGTGATCCCGTCCGCCGTCTCGATCTCCACGATCAGCCGGGGCGTGTACGGCTGGTGCACGCCCTGCGTGTTCAGCAGCGGCGGGTCGGCGACCAGGATCGGCGTCAGCCGTACGTCCGTGATGGCGAGGTCCACAGGGCGGCTCCCAGGAGGTCGAGTCCGGTGGTCAGCAGCATCCACGTAGGCAAATGGAGGTTAGGTATGCGAACACCGCCCGTCAATGGCGCGGTCGCCCCCGCTGACGATCGGCGCATGTCAGACACAGGGAGCCGACGAGGCGTCGCAGGCGCTGGGTGAGACGATCCGCCCGGGACGCCTGGACGGCCGGGGCGTGACATGTCTGGCGACCCGTGAGTCGCACGAGTACCTGCGGACCATCAGCCGGGCCGGACGGCGGCTGCCGCCCACGTGGGCGCGCCGGGCAAGTCGCTGCTGGCCGAGCGCGACGACGCCGAGCTGCCCGAGAGGCACACCGGCCGGGAGTCCCTGGCGGCGGACCTCGCCGGAGTGCGGGCGCGTGGGTACTCGACCGACCGCGAGGAGGGCGTCCCCGGCATCGTCGACTTCGGCTTCGGCTTCGCCCTGCGCTACGACTCCCCCGCCCAGGACGCGATCAGCTGATCGGTGCCGGTGACCCGGCTGACACCGGAGCACGAGGCACGGATCGTCACGGTGATGCGGGAGATCAGGTGCACGATCGAGGCGACGGCACCGGGAGCGCGCCACACTGGCGGTGACTCCACGCACGCGCTGCCGACCACGGCCCACCACGGCCGCGCCTCCTGCCTCCGCGCGCGCCCGGGACCCGGCCCCGCTCTCGCACGACACCGGGAGAGCAGGGCATCTTATGAGGGCCGTTCAATTTTGTCCGCTGTCCGCCAGCGTGCACAAGGTCACTGCCCCGTTGGTACCTCTGGCCGGCGCGGCAGCATGCAGCCGCTCTAGCCGCTCTCCGGGCCAGCCACCACGAAGGGACTTGCAGCGGGTGGCCTCCGACTTCTCGTCCGGGGCTGTTTGCGAGCAGTGCATGACCGGGCGGGTCACCCGCCTGCGTCCCGATGCCCCCACTGCAAGGGCGTCGCTGGGGCCATTTCTGACGAACACTCAAAACTCTTGCACGCCCATGGGACCCGAATTCTCGTTCCGCTGGGGCCAGAGAAGTCGTTCACAGCCAGCGTATCCAGGCTGGCGGGCGATCTGCGCCGGGATCTGGTCTGGAACAGCGACAGAAGCGCGGCAAACGAGGCTGTAATGCGCGGGTGCTGCCGGACACAGACGAGGTGGAGGACGATTGTGGCCGGAAGAGGGTGGGGTGGGTGGGAGCGTGGACGAAGACGATTGGGACGGCTTCGAGGTGGCCTACCGGGTCGCCTACAGACCCGTGTTGCAGTTCCTCAGACGGAGGCTGCCCTCAGGCGACGCAGAGGACGCTGCTGCTGAGGTGTTCACGGTGGCCTGGCGCCGCTGGGGGGACAGGCGCGGGGCGCCTTTGCCATGGCTCTACGGAATCGCCCGAAAGGTCGCTGCGAACCACAGACGTGCCTCCGGTCGAGCTGAAAAGCTGGGAAAACGTCTGGAGATTTCGACGACTGAAGGTACGGAGGCGTCGGCCGAGGACGCCGCGCTCGATCGCCTCGGCGCGGCGAGCGCCCTGGCCAGGTTGTCGGCGACCGACCGTGAGGTTCTGCTGTTGGTGTCGTGGGACGGACTGGATGTGGGCGACGCCGCCAAGGTCATGGGACGCAGCCGTGCGACGTTCGCCGTCCAACTGCACCGTGCCCGAGTGCGGTTGGAGCGGATGCTGGCCCACGCGGGCCCGGCGTCGGTGCGGGAGCAGCCGATGACAGCAGAGGGGAGAACGAGATGAGCCGAGACGTGGAGGCAGTCAGAGCGCTGCTGCCTCAGGACGATGACACCGCCAGGGACTTCGCGGACGGTAGTGCGGGTCTGCCTGAGAGGGCGGAGCGGGAACTCGCTCTGCTGCGAAGCTCAGCCGCCCGGCAGCGATCCGTACGGGCGCGGCTTGGCCCGGGACGAAGGAGTGTGCTGGGTGCCGCGGCAGTCTTCGCAGGCGCATCGGTTGTTGTACTGAACGGCGGGCTGCCGTGGCCAGGGGGAGGAGACGGAGCGTCGGCGGTGGCGGTAACACCTCCCGTGCTGTCTCTGTCGCCTGTGCCGGAGACTCCTGCGCGGTATCTCCGGGAGATGGCCGAGCGGGTGGAGGCCCTGCCCGGAGAGCACTCCGAGGGAAGCTATCAGTACTCCAGGACGTGGGGCTGGTGGCTGAATACGGCAGGTGACGTACCAGGCGGGGTCGCCAATGCGGCCGTGCCGACCGTGACGGAGTCCTGGGTCGACGAGCAAGGCGCCGGGCGGAAGCTCAACACATACGGGGATCCGATTTTCCCCGATCCGGACCAGGAGAGGGCGGCGCGGGAAGCCGGGCTCGTATCGGGGAAGAAGATCGACGATGCCGAATACGGACCCGGCCAGTTCCCCGGTGGATCCCCCTGGCAGGAGATCGAGCCCTTCGCGCAGAATCCCGATGGGTTGTTGCGGCAGCTCAAGAAGGTGAACTGGGAAGGCGGCCAGATCATTGTCGGGGTAGCGGACATGCTCACCTACGAGTCGCGATCCGGTCCCATAGCTCCGGGGCTTCGAGCAGCGGCCCTGCGAGTGCTGGCGGACGCTCCGGGCCTGCAGGTCTCGACCACCACCACCTGGAAAGGCAGCAAGGTGGTTGCGGTGACTCAGGAAGAGGTCTGGAAGGGCAGCACCATGCGGACTTCCGTGTTCTTCGATCCCGAAACCGGCTACCCGATGGGAAGCGAGGAGGCCATTTTCGGTAATCCGCGCAAGCTGAACGTCCGGGTTCCGGCCACGCTGGCAGTGACCGAGACGTTGAAGCGCCGGGCCGTATCCACCACGGACGAAAGGCCCTGAAAATGGTCGAGAGGAAACGTGAACGACCCCCCGGCTTGGACACTCTCTCCCTGCCGGGTCCTCAGCCAACCGACCAAGAGCACCCTGCGGAACGTCTGTCCGCCGCCTCCGGTTGTCCCATAAGGACTTCGAGAACCGCTTGAGGCCGTAGGCCACGGCCTCCTGCGTGGTCACCGGCTCGTTGGCCAGCTCGGTCACGAAGTAGTCGTTGAGGTCCACGTCGTACCGGCCCAACGGGTCGATCAGGTACGGCGATCCATGCCCGGTCCGTCGCTCATCCAGCCACCCGTCAAGATCACCCAGCTCAGGCAGCACGTCGCATGCGGTCTTGGGCTGCGGCAGACCACGACGAGTGAAGAACACCCGCCACCCCAGCACTCCGGTCTCTCTCTTCAGCACCGCCGGAACGCAGCAAGGACAAGTCCGAACCCGCATAAGAGACGACCTGCGGCACCGCGACCCCGGCCTACCGGAACTCGTACGCCTCGACCTCCGCTATACAGCGCGCCCGCCGCTCCTCGTCGTGCTCCAGGAAGGACGCGACGAAGGAGTTGCGGGCCAGCTCCCGCAGCCGCTCCTCACCGAGGCCCAGCTCCTTGCGTACGGCGTCGAAGGTGTCGCCGGCGTAACCGCCGAAGTAGGCCGGGTCGTCGGAGTTGACCGTGCACAGCAGGCCTGCTTCGAGCATGGCGGGCAGCGGGTGGTCGGCCAGGACGTCGACGGTGCGCAGCCGGACGTTCGACAGCGGGCACAGCGTCAGCGGGATCCGGTCGCGCACCAGCCGCGCGACCAGCGCCGGGTCCTCCATGCAGCGCAGCCCGTGGTCGATCCGCTCGACGCCGAGCACGTCCAGGGCCTCGGTGATGTACTCCGGCGGCCCCTCCTCACCGGCGTGCGCCACGCGCCGCAGACCCAGGGCGGCGGCGGTCTCGTACACCGCGCGGAACTTCGCCGGCGGGTGCCCGACCTCGGCCGAGTCGAGCCCGATGCCGACGATCCGGTCGAGGTACGGCCTCGCCGCCTCCATCGTCTCCAGCGCCGACTCGGCGGACTCGTCGCGCAGGAAGCACAGGATGAGGTGGGTGGAGACGCCGTGGGCGGACTCGCTGTTCCCGAGCGCCCGCCACAGCCCCTCGACGACGGTCCCCATGCCGACGCCGCGCGCGAGGTGGGCCTGCGGGTCGAAGAAGATCTCCGCGTGGCGCACGCCCTGCGCGGCGGCGCGGGCGAGGTAGGCGTTCGCGAGGTCCTCGAAGTCCCGCTCGGTGCGCAGGACGGCCATGAGCGCGTAGTACAGGTTCAGGAAGGACTGCAGGTCCTCGAACCGGTACGCCTCGCGCAGCGCGTCGGTGTCGGCGTACGGCAGCTCGACGCCGTTGCGGGCGGCCAGCTCGAAGGCCAGCTCCGGCTCCAGGGTGCCTTCGATATGGAGGTGCAGTTCAGCTTTGGGGAGGGGCATCAAAGAATGGTACGCCCGCTTTACCGTCGTTTCGGAAGCGGGACCCTGAGCAGATCATGCGCGACGGTCAGCTCTCCCTCGAAGCCCGCGGCCCGCGCCTGCCGCTCGAACGCGTCGGGTTCGGCGTAGCGCTGACTGAAGTGGGTGAGCACCAGATGCCGCACCCCGGCGTCCCGCGCCACCCGCGCCGCCTGGCCCGCCGTCAGGTGTCCGTGCTCCACGGCCAGTTGCTCGTCCTCGTCGAGGAACGTCGACTCGATGACGAGCAGGTCGCAGTCCTGGGCCAGCGCGTGCACCCCGTCGCAGAGCCGGGTGTCCATGACGAACGCGAACCGCTGCCCGCGGCGCGTCTCGCTGACGTCGTCGAGGCGGACGCCGTCCAGGACGCCCTCCCGTTGCAGCCGCCCGACATCGGGGCCCTGGATGCCGTGCGCGGCGAGCCGGCCGGGCAGCATCCGGCGGCCGTCGGGCTCGGTGAGGCGATAGCCGTAGGACTCGACGGGATGGGAGAGCCTGCGGGCCTGGAGCGTGTAGCCGCCGGTCCGCGCGATCACTCCGTCCGCCGCGACCGGGGCCTCGACGATCTCGGCCGTCTCGCGGTAGGCGGTGGCGTACCGAAGCCGGTCGAAGAAGCGCTGGCCGGACTTCGGGTAGTGCGCGGTGATCTCGTGCGGAACCCGGTCGAGGTTGATGCGCTGGATGACCCCGGCGAGGCCGAGCGAGTGGTCGCCGTGGAAGTGCGTGACGCAGATCCGGTTCAGGTCGTGCGCGGCGACCCCGGCCCGCAGCATCTGCCGCTGGGTGCCCTCGCCGGGGTCGAAGAGGATGCCCTCGCCGTCCCAGCGCAGCAGGTAGCCGTTGTGGTTGCGGTGCCGGGTGGGGACCTGACTGGCGGTGCCGAGGACGACCAGTTCACGTACGGACACGGCGGGTTACCCGGGGGGCCACTGGAGGCCGCGGCCGCCGAGGACGTGCGCGTGGGCGTGCCAGACGGTCTGGCCGGCGCCGCTGCCGGTGTTGAAGATGATGCGGTAGCTGTCCAGCTTCTCGTCGTCGGCGACGGCCTGGGTCTCGCGCAGGACGTCAGCGGCGAGGGCCGGTTCGGCGGCGAGCGCGGCGGCGTTCTCGTAGTGCGCCTTGGGGATCACCAGGACGTGGGTGGGCGCCTGCGGGTTGATGTCCCGGAACGCGACGGTGGTGTCGGTCTCGCGGACGATCGTCGCCGGGATCTGACCCGCGACGATCTTGCAGAACAGACAGTCGTCCTGCGGTTCCCCTGCCATGGTCCCTCCGGGGGTCAGCGGAATGATCGGATTGCGCGTGGGGGCATCGTATCGTCGCCGGGTGCGGGTGCGTCGTGGCTGGTCGCGCGCCCGCGGCGGAGCCGCACACCGGTGCAGCCCCGCGCCCCTCACGCGGGCAAGGCGGGCGGTGTTCTCGCGGGACTGCTCTCCAGCGCTTCCAGCGCTGTCCGTACCGCCTCGTCGAGCTGCACGTCGCGGCCCGCCGCGTAGTCCTGCGGGCGCTGCACGACCTCCACGTCCGGATCCACGCCGTGGTTCTCCACGCCCCACTCGTAGTTCTCCAGCCAGAACGCGTACTTCGGCTGGGTGATCAGCGTGCCGTCGACCAGCCGGTAGCGGCTGTCGATCCCGATCACCCCGCCCCAGGTCCGCACACCGACCACCGGCCCGATCCCGAGCGCCTTGATCGCCGCGTTGACGATGTCGCCGTCGGAACCGGAGAACTCGTTGGCGACGGCGACGACCGGCCCACGGGGCGCGTCCTGCGGATAGCTGTACGGCCGCATCCCGCGCGGCAGCGCCCAGCCGACGATCCGCCGCGCGAGCTTCTCGACGACGAGCTGGGAGGTGTGCCCGCCCCGGTTCTCCCGGACGTCCACCACCAGCCCCTCGCGGGCCACCTCGACGCGCAGGTCGCGGTGGATCTGGGCCCAGCCGGGCGCCTGCATGTCGGGCACGTGCAGATATCCGAGCCGGCCGCCGGACTTCTCGTGCACGTACGCCCGCCGGTCCGCGACCCACGCGTGGTAGCGCAGGGGTTCCTCGTCGGCGACCGGGACGACGACCGCGTGCCGTACCTCACCGCCGCCGGACGGCGAGATGGTCAGCTCGACCGGCTGGTCCGCCGTACCGGCGAGGAGGGGGCCGGGCCCGGTCACCGGGTCGACCGGCACTCCGCCCACCGCGACGATCGCGTCCCCGGCGCGCACCGCGACACCGGGCGCGGCGAGCGGGGAGCGGGCGTCGGGGTCGGAGGTCTCGGTCGGCAGGATGCGGTCGATGCGCCACCGCGCCGATCCGTGCGGGCCGTCCTCGTGCCGGGAGAGGTCCGCGCCGAGCAGTCCCTGCCGGGTGCCGCGGCCGGAGCGGCCGCGCGGCATGACGTAGGCGTGCGAGGTGCCGAGTTCGCCCTGCACCTCCCACAGGAGGTCGACCAGGTCGTCGTGGGTGGCGACCCGCTCCAGCACCGGGCGGTAGCGGTCCAGGACGCCGGCCCAGTCGACGCCGCTCATGTCCGGGCGCCAGAAGTGGTCCCGCATGATGCGGCCGGTCTCCTCGTACATCTGGCGCCACTCGGCCGACGGGTCGACCAGCTGCCGGATCCGGCCGAGGTCGACGGTGATGTTGGTGTCGCTGTCCTCGTCGCCGGAAGCGCGCCGGTCGCTGGGGACGACCTTGAGCCGCCCGTCGGTCCACAGCAGAACCCGCTTGCCGTCGCCGCTGACCGCGAAGTGGTCGGCGTCGACAGCGAGGTGCTCCAGGCGCTGCTGGACGAGGTCGTAGCGCTCCAGCTCGGTCTTGGGATCGGGGTCGTCCGGGGTGGCCCGGGAGGAACCGAGGACGCCCTGGACCGGGTGCCGCAGCCACAGCACGCCGTCCTTCGCGGCCCTCAGGTCGGAGTAGCGGGCGGCCTCGACGGGGAACGGCACGATCCGGTCGGCGAGGCCTTCGAGGTCGATCCGGGTGGCCGGGGTGCCCTCGCTGTCGGGCGTCTCGTCCTTGTCCGGGGCGTCGAAGGGACGGCCGTGCCGCTGCGGGCCGAACGGCGAGGGCGTGGTCGCGGCCAGGGTGATCAGGTGCGGGCGGTCGCCGACCACGAAGGCCAGGTCGAAGACGTGTTCGTCGTAGACCGGGTCGAAGGAGCGGTTGGAGAGGAAGGCGAGGTGCTTGCCGTCGAGCGTGAACGCGGGCGCGTAGTCCTGGAAGCGCAGCGGGGTCGCCTCGGTGACCGACAGATCGGTGGTGTTGGCCAGCCGCAGCTGGCGCAGGGGGCTCGGGCCGGGGTGCGACCAGGCGAGCCAGCCGGAGTCGGGCGAGAAGACCAGCCCCGAGACGTCCCCGTCCTCGCTGCGGTCGACCTCGCGGACCTCGCCGGTCTCCCGTTCGACGAGCAGCACGCGTCCGTCGTGCGCGGCGACCGCGGCCCGGCTGCCGTCGGGCGCCATGGCGAGCCCGAGGACGCGGCCGAGCTGCCCGGCCGCGAGGCGGCGCGGGGTGGCGCCGGGGGCGAGGCCGGTGGCGGGCGCGAACTCCAGGGCGTCGTCGCCCTCCGCGTCCGTCACCCACACCACCCACTCCTCGCCGTCCGCGCGGAAGGTGCGGGGCAGCCGGGCCCGTACGCCGGGCTGCGCGGCGAGCGCGCGGGTGGGCCCGGAGCGGTGGGTGACCCAGTGCACGGCGCCGCGGACGCAGACGGCGCTGCCGCGGGCGGTGTGGTCGGGGGCACCGGAGCCGAACCAGCGGGCGGCGTTCACCGGGTACGGCTGCCGGTCGGCGCGCTGCCCGCCGAGCCGTACGCCGAGCCGGCGCGGCTCCGCGCCGTCGAGGTCGTCGAGGAGCCACAGCTCGCCGGCGGACACGTACACGACCCGGGTGCCGTCACCGGCGGCGTGCCGTGCGTAGAAGCCGTCGAGCGGGGTGTGCCGGCGCAGGCCGGACCCGTCGGCGAGGGACGAGTAGAGCGCGCCGACGCCTTCGTGGTCGGACAGGAACGCGACCCGGTCACCCACCCACACGGGGTACTCGATGTTCCCGTCCAGGTCCTCGTGCAGCCGGACGAACTCGCCGGCGCCTGCCCCGTCGCGGCCGGAGCGGTCGATCCACAACTTGCCCGCGGTGCCGCCCCGGTACCGCTTCCACCAGGCCGCCTCGCGTCCCATGGGCGCGGACAGCAGGACCACGCTCGAGCCGCCGTGGGCGACGTCGCCGACGATGCCGTACGGGAGGACGGTGGCGGGTCCGCCGTCGAGCGGGACGGCGTGCGCCCAGCTGCGGCGCAGGTTCGCCTGGCCGTGCGTGGTGACCGCGAGGACCTGTCCGTCCGGGGTCCAGCCGCGCACCTGGGTGCGCCAACTGCCCCAGTGCGTGAGGCGCTTGGAAGGGCCGCCGTCGACCGGGGCGATGTGCACCTCGGGGGCGCCGTCGCGGGTGGAGGTCCAGGCGACGGTCGTGCCGTCGGGCGAGATGCGGGGGTGGGTCACCGGTACGTCGTCGGCGCTCACCCGCCAGGCCCGGCCGCCGTCGAGCGGGGCGAGCCACACGTCGTCCTCGGCGGTGAAGGCGATCAACTCGCCGTGCAGGTGCGGAAACCGGAAATACGCTGGAGGACCCGACGTCGCTGGCTGTGTCACCCGATCACCCTATGCACGCGCGGCACCCGGGAACAGGGGTTTCGATCACTTGACCGGCCACGGCCGCCGAAAGATCATTTGCCCTCGGCCGGCCAGCAGGTCGGGTTGCCCTGGCACCAGATCGTCTTCGTGACGGTCACGGTGACGGTGGGCCCGGGCTGCCCGGGGTGGTTGACGGGCGGGGTGGTCCGGGCGTCGCAGTCGCCCAGTCCCTCCACGTGGAACCACTCCTTGCCGTCGATCGCGGCGGTGAGGTCCCCGCGCACACAGGCGCCGCTGACCGCGCGGGTCACCTCGCCGGTGACGGTGATGTCCTTGCCGTCGTCCGTCTCGCCCTCGCAGTCGACTTCGGCGACGGCGTTCTCGCTCGCGGTCGGCGTCACCTGGTCGTCGTAGGAGGCCGTGCAGGTGAGCCACCGCACCCCGGCCTTCCGCCGCTCCAGCTCGTCCGTCACGGTCTGGTCGGTCGTGTAGGCCACGGTCGCGGAGTTCAGCCCGCCGGGCTCGCAGGCGACCGTCGCGCCCGCGACCACCACGGTGAGCCCCGCCACAGCCATCGCCCGCCGCCCGCGCGGCCGGCGCCGAATCCGCCTCAACGCCCCCATGAGAGGCAGCCTGCCACCGTCGCGCCCCTCGCGAAAGGGCGCATACGGCCACGCACGCGCCGTGTCCCCTCGCCGGCCGGGAGGGCCGGCCGGGAAGGCAGAACAGGAAGGCCGGACAGGAACGCCGGAAGGAACGCCGGTCAGGACCAGCGGCCGGTGCGGCCGAGGAGCAGGGCGGTCGCGGCGGTGCCCGCGGTGGAGGTGCGCAGGACGCTGCGGCCGAGGCGGTACGCCCTCGCGCCCGCCTTCTCGAAGAGCGCCAACTCCTCGGGGGACACGCCTCCTTCGGGGCCGACGACCAGCACGATCTCGCCGTCGGCGGGCAGTTGGGCCGTCGCGAGCGCCTCGCTGCCGTAGTCCCGGTCCTCGTGCAGGACGGCGGCGAAGTCCGCCGCGGCGAGAAGTGCCGCCACCTGCTTGGTCGTCGCCGCGTCCGCGACCTCGGGGAAGCGGACCCGGCGGGACTGCTTGCCGGCCTCACGGGCGGTGGCACGCCACTTGGCGAGCGCCTTCAGTCCGCGCTCGCCCTTCCACTGCGTGACGCACCGGGAGGCCGCCCAGGGCACGATCGCGTCGACGCCGGTCTCGGTCATCGTCTCGACCGCCAACTCGCCGCGGTCGCCCTTGGGGAGGGCCTGGACGACGGTGACGCGGGGGGACTCCTGCGGTTCCTCGGACACGCCGGCCAGGCGGACGATCAGCCGGTCCTTGCCCTCGGTGCCGGTCACCTCGCACTCCGCCCAGCGCCCCGCGCCGTCGGTGAGGACGACGCCCTCCCCCGGCCGCAGCCGCTTCACGGACACGGCGTGCCGCCCCTCGGAGCCGTCGAGCACGTACCGCCCGGCATCGTCGGCACGGAAGTGATCGACCACGAACACCGGTGCGGTCACCGGACGTCACCCGCCGCCGGGAAGCTGGACAACGCTGTCTTCGCGGCGGCGAGTTCGGCCGCCAGCACCTCCACCAGCCGCCCCGCGGGCAGGTCGCGCGCCATCCGGTGGCCCTGTCCCGCCCACAGCGCCATGCCCTGCGCGTCGCCCGCCTTGGCCGCCGCCTTGCGCAGCGGCGAGGTCAGGTGGTGGATCTCCGGGTAGGCGGGGGGCGCGTACGGCCCGTGCTCGCGCAGGAACCGGTTGACCAGCCCGCGCGCCGGACGCCCGGAGAAGGCCCGGGTCAGCTCGGTACGGACGAACAGGGGGTTGGTGAGCGCCTGCTTGTGGACGGCGTGCGCGCCGGACTCGGGAGTGGCGAGGAACGCCGTGCCGAGCTGGGCCGCGCTCGCGCCCGCGGCGAGCGCGGCGGCGATCTGGCTGCCGCGCATGATGCCGCCGGCCGCGACGATCGGGACGCGCACGCTCTCGCGGATCTGGGAGATCAGCGACAGCAGTCCGACGGCGGAGCCGTCGGTCTCCGGGACGTCCCGGTGGGTGCCCTGGTGGCCGCCCGCCTCCACGCCCTGCGCGATCACCGCGTCGGCGCCCGCCCACTCCACGGCGAGGGCCTCCTCCGCGGTGGTCGCGGTGACCAGGGTGAAGGTGCCGGCCCGGCGCAGCGAGTCCAGCACCTCGCGGCTGGGGACGCCGAAGTGGAACGAGACCACGGGCACCGGGTTGTCGAGCAGCACCGCGAGCTTGGCCTCGTAGCCGTCGTCCCGGCCGCTCTCGGGGTCGCCGAGCTCGGTCTCGTACCAGGCGGCCTCGCCGGACAGCTGGTGGGCGTAGACGTCGACGGCGGCCTGGTCCGCGTACTCGGGCTGCGGCAGGAAGAGGTTCACGCCGAAGGGGCGGGTCGTCAGGCTCCGCAGCTGCTTGATCTCCTGGTACAGGCCGTCGGCCGTCTTGTACCCGGCAGCGAGGAACCCCAGCCCGCCGGCCTCGCACACGGCGGCGGCGAGCGTCGGTACGGAGACGCCGCCCGCCATGGGGGCCTGCACGATCGGATAGGGGAAGAGATCGGTCAGTGCGGAGGACATGACGGCATGTTGTCACGTCCTCCGAACAAGTCCGAATCCGGCCTTCCCCCTGGCATACGCCCCGGCGGAACAGCTCGTCCGACGCCTGCGGACCGGGCCGTTCAGGCCTGAGCGAGGACCAGGGGCCGCCGCCGACGGTCACACCCGGGGCGGCGGCCCGCTGTCACGTACGCCCGTTGAACGCGTCCTTCAGCCGGGAGAACAGCCCTTGCTGGCCCGGCTGGAACTGCCCCGTCGGACGCTCCTCGCCGCGCAGCTTGGCCAGTTCGCGCAGCAGGCGCTCCTGCTCCACGTCGAGCTTGGTCGGGGTCTGCACCTCGACGTGCACGATCAGGTCACCGCGTCCGCCGCCGCGCAGGTGCGTGACACCCCGGGCGTGCAGCGGGATCGACTGGCCGGACTGGGTGCCGGGCCGGATGTCGACCTCCTCCAGGCCGTCCAGCGTCTCCAGCGGGACCTTGGTGCCCAGGGACGCGGCGGTCATCGGGAGGGTGACCGTGCAGTGCAGGTCGTCGCCCCGGCGCTGGAACTGGGAGTGCGGCAGCTCGTGGATCTCGACGTACAGGTCACCGGCGGGACCGCCGCCGGGGCCGACCTCGCCCTCGCCCGCGAGCTGGATCCGGGTGCCGTTGTCGACACCGGCGGGGATCTTCACGGTCAGGGTGCGACGGGAGCGGATCCGGCCGTCCCCCGCGCACTCCGGGCACGGGGTCGGGACGACGGTCCCGAAGCCCTGGCACTGCGGGCACGGCCGCGAGGTCATGACCTGGCCGAGGAAGGACCGGGTGACCTGGGAGACCTCACCGCGGCCGCGGCACATGTCACACGTCTGCGCCGAGGTGCCCGGCGCCGCGCCCTCGCCGCTGCACGTGGTGCAGACGACGGCCGTGTCGACCTGGATGTCCTTGGTCGTGCCGAAGGCCGCCTCCTCCAGGTCGATCTCCAGCCGGATCATCGCGTCCTGGCCGCGCCGGGTGCGCGAACGCGGGCCCCGCTGGGACGCCGTGCCGAAGAACGCGTCCATGATGTCGGAGAAGTTGCCGAAGCCGCCCGCTCCGAAGCCGCCCGCGCCACCGGCGCCGCCGGCCTGCGAGAGCGGGTCGCCGCCGAGGTCGTAGACCTGCTTCTTCTGCGGGTCCGACAGCACCTCGTAGGCGGCGTTGATCTCCTTGAACCGCTCCTGGGTCTTCGGATCGGGGTTGACGTCCGGATGCAGCTCGCGTGCGAGCCGCCGGAAGGCCTTCTTGATCTCATCCTGCGACGCGTCGCGGCGCACGCCGAGAACGGCGTAATAGTCCGTGGCCACTTACGACTCCGCCAGGATCTGTCCGACGTACCGTGCCACTGCGCGTACCGCTCCCATCGTTCCCGGGTAATCCATGCGGGTCGGTCCGACCACGCCGAGCTTGGCGACTGCCTCGTTGCCCGAACCGTAGCCGACCGACACCACGGAGGTGGAGTTGAGCCCCTCGTAGGCGTTCTCGTGCCCGATACGCACGGTCATGCCCGAATCCCCCGCCTCGCCAAGGAGCTTGAGGAGCACGACCTGCTCCTCCAGGGCCTCCAAGACGGGCCGGATGGTGAGGGGAAAGTCATGTCCGAAGCGGGTGAGATTGGCGGTCCCGCCGATCATCAGCCGCTCCTCGTTCTCCTCGACGAGCGTCTCCAGAAGGGTGGAGAGCACTGTCGTGACCGTACCGCGGTCCTCCAGGTCGAAGGCTTCCGGCAGGTCTTCCACCAGACGCGGCACGTCGGTGAAGCGACGGCCCGCGACCCGGCTGTTGAGCCGCGCCCGCAGATCCGCGAGCGAGGGCTCGCCGAACGGCGCCGGGCAGTCGACCATCCGCTGCTCGACCCGGCCGGTGTCCGTGATCAGGACAAGCATCACGCGCGCGGGGGCGAGCGACAGCAGCTCGACATGGCGCACGGTCGAACGGGTCAGCGAGGGGTACTGCACGACGGCGACCTGCCGGGTGAGCTGCGCGAGCAGCCGCACGGTCCGGGCCACGACGTCGTCCAGGTCGACGGCGCCGTCGAGGAAGTTCTGGATGGCGCGCCGCTCGGGCGCGGTCATCGGCTTGACGCCGGCCAGCTTGTCGACGAACAGCCGGTACCCCTTGTCCGTGGGGATCCGCCCCGCGCTGGTGTGCGGCTGGGCGATGTACCCCTCGTCCTCCAGGGCCGCCATGTCGTTGCGGACCGTCGCCGGGGAGACGCCGAGGCTGTGCCGCTCGGTGAGCGCCTTGGACCCGACGGGCTCCTCGGTGCCGACGTAGTCCTGGACGATGGCGCGCAGTACCTGAAGTCTGCGTTCACTCAGCATCGCGCACACCTCCAGTGGTCGTCCCCTTGGCGCCTTGCCTGGCACTCGTCACATTCGAGTGCCAGCGTTCCCCGGCCCAGTGTACGGCCGTGAGGTACGCACGGGGCAAGGCCGGTCCTCGGGCGCCGTGCCCGGGCGGCCGGTCACCGCTAGCGTCGCGGTATGAGGGTGACTTGGGAAGAGCTGGGATGGGAGCGGGTGGCGGCCGGGGTCGGGCGGTGCCGGCTGCCGGGCTGGGACTGCACGGCGGGGCTGGTGGTCGGCGCGGGCACGGCCCTGCTGATCGACGCCGGGTCGAGCCTCGGGGAGGGCGCGCGGCTGCGGACGCGGGCGGAGCGGCTCGCCGGTCACCGTGTGACCCATCTCGCGCTCACCCACCCCCATTTCGACCACGTCTTCGGCGCCGCGGCCTGCGCGGGGGCGGAGGTGTTCGGCGCGGTGGGCATCGACACGGTGTTCGAGGGGCGGCACGCCCGCGAGGAGCTGCGCGCGGACGCCGTACGCAACGGCCTGGACGCCGCCCTGGCCGACGAGGCGGTCGACGCCCTGGTGGTGCCCCCGCACCGGGTCTCCGGCGAGTGGACCCTCGACCTGGGCGAGGGCCGGCAGGTCCTGCTGGCGAATGTGGGCCCCGGTCACACGGCCCACGACCTCGCGGTCCTCGTCCCCGGGTCTCCCGAGGTCGTCTTCTGCGGCGACCTGGTCGAGGAGTCCGGCGAGCCCCAGGCGGGCCCGGACGCCGTGCCGTCGCACTGGCCCGCCGCCCTCGACCGGCTGCTGGACCTGGGCGGCGAGGACGCGCTGTACGTGCCCGGTCACGGAGCGGTGGTGGACGCGCGGTTCGTGCGGGCGCAGCGGGACGCGCTGGCGGAGCGCTTCGGCGTGTCGTGAGGACTCGCCGACGGCTTCTCCTATCGTCGTGCGAATGCGCCAGTATTCTCCGGACCTGAACCCGCCGTGGAAGAAGCCCCAGCCCGTACCGGAGGTTCCGGCGGAGCCCGGCCTGGTGGTCGAGGAGGCGGGATCGGGTTTCTGCGGTGCGGTGATCCGCTGCGAGGCGGGCACGGTCACCCTGGAGGACCGCTTCGGCAAGCACCGGGTGTTCCCGATGGAGCCGCGCGGCTTCCTCCTGGAGGGCCGCGCGGTGACGCTGGTCCGCCCGCCGTCGACGGCCGCGGTACGCCCCTCCCGTACGGCCTCCGGTTCGGTGGCCGTCCCCGGCGCACGCGCGCGCGTGGCCCGCGCCGGGCGGATCTACGTGGAGGGGCGGCACGACGCCGAACTGGTCGAGAAGGTGTGGGGGGACGACCTGCGCGTCGAGGGCGTCGTCGTGGAGTACCTGGAGGGCGTCGACGACCTCCCGTCCGTCGTCGCCGACTTCGGCCCCGGCCCGGACGCCCGCCTCGGCGTCCTGGTGGACCACCTGGTGCCCGGCAGCAAGGAGTCCCGCATCGCCGCGTCGGTGACCAGCGAGCACGCGCTGGTCGTCGGCCACCCGTACATCGACATCTGGGAGGCGGTGAAGCCGTCGGCCCTCGGTATCGAGGCGTGGCCGCGGGTCCCGCGCGGCCAGGACTGGAAGAAGGGCGTGTGCCGCGCGCTGGGCTGGCCGGAGAACACCGGGGCGGTGTGGCAGGCGATCCTGAAGCGGGTCGGCTCGTACCGGGACCTGGAGCCGGAGCTGCTCGGCAGGGTCGAGGAACTGATCGACTTCGTGACGGCACCGGAGTGAGGGCCGGAGCGGTTTTCGCCCCACCGGCCCGGACAGGCTGAAATCAGCCCTCCGGCGCTTGAGGAGCGGGGTCCGGGGCGGAGCCCCCGGAAGGCCGGTAACGGGAAGGGGCGGCCGGGGGCGGGGAACCCCTCAGTCCACCAGATCCCGTACCACCGCGTCCGCGAGCAGCCGCCCCCGCAGCGTGAGCACCGCGCGCCCCTGCGCGTAGGGCCCCTCCTGGAGCAGTCCGTCGGAGAGCGCCCGCTCGGACGCCTTCAGGCCGGCCTCCCGCAGCAGCCCGAGCGGCACCCCCTCCCGCAACCGCAGCTCCAGCAGGATCCGCTCCACCCGCCGGTCCTCCGCCGACAGCACTTCCCGCCCGGCCCCCGGCGACCGCCCCGCCGCCAGCGCCCCGGCGTACGCCCCCGGATGCTTCACGTTCCACCAGCGCACGCCCCCGACGTGACTGTGGGCGCCCGGTCCCGCGCCCCACCAGTCGGCACCCCGCCAGTACAGCTCGTTGTGCAGGCAGCGGCCGGACGCGGACGTGGCCCAGTTGGACACCTCGTACCAGTCGTAGCCGGCCCCCGACAGCATCTCCTCGGCGATCAGATACCGGTCCGCGTGCACGTCGTCGTCGGTCATCGGCACCTCGCCCCGGCGGATCCGCCGCGCGAGCCCCGTGCCCTCCTCGACGATCAGCGCGTACGCCGAGACGTGGTCGGGACCGGCGCCGAGGGCCGCCTCCAGCGAGGCCCGCCAGTCGTCGTCGGACTCTCCGGGCGTGCCGTAGATCAGGTCCAGGTTCACGTGCGCGAAGCCGGCCGCGCGGGCCTCCGCGACGCACGCCTCCGGGCGCCCGGGGGTGTGCGTGCGGTCCAGGACCTTCAGCACATGCTGTTTCGCGCTCTGCATGCCGAAGGAGACCCGGTTGAAGCCGCCCTGCCGCAGCACGGCCAGATACGCCGGATCCACCGACTCCGGGTTCGCCTCCGTGGTGACCTCCGCGCCGGCCGCGAGGCCGAACTCGTCACGGATCGCGCCCAGCATCCGTACCAGGTCCGCCGCGCCCAGCAGCGTGGGCGTGCCGCCGCCGACGAAGACCGTGCGGACCTCGCGGGGGTCGTCGCCGAGGACCTTGCGGGCGAGGCGGATCTCGTCGATCAGGGTGTCCGCGTAGTTGTCGCGGGAGGCGAGGACACCGCCGGTGCCGCGCAGCTCGGTCGCCGTGTACGTGTTGAAGTCGCAGTAGCCGCAGCGGGTCGCGCAGTACGGGACGTGCAGGTAGAACCCGAGGGGACGGTCGGCCGCCCCGGCGAGCGCGGACGCGGGCAGGGCGCCGTCGTCGGGTACGGGCTCACCGTCGGGGAGTGCGGAAGGCATGTCCCCCATTGTCCCGCACCCGCGGGCGGGCCTACTCCGCCTGCAGGACCAGCAGCGCCAGGTCGTCCTGTGGCGGCCGTGCCCCGAACGCGTGCACCAGCCGCTTGATGCGCTCGGCGATCAGTTCCGCGTCGAGCCCCGCGCAGCCGGCCAGCGCCGCCGCGAGGCCGTCCTCGTCGTCGAACTGCCGGGAGCCGCTGCGCCGCTCGGTCACCCCGTCCGTCACGCACAGCAGGCTGTCGCCGGACCGCAGCTCGAAGGTCTCGCTGGTGTAGGTGGCGTCCTCGATGACCCCCAGGAGGGTCTGCGGGTGCGCCGCCGTACGGACCGCGCCGCCCGCCCCGAGGATCAGCGGCAGCGGATGCCCGGCGGAGGCGAGGGTGCAGCGCACGCCGCCGTCGAAGGGGACCAGTTCGCCGTAGAGGAGGGACAGGAAGCGGGTCTGCGGGCCGTCGCCGGGGCCCGCCGGCCGTCCGCCCGCGGAGACCAGCGCGCGGGCCGCCGCGTCCGCGGCCTCCGTCGCGTCGTCGAGGAGCAGCTGGTTGAGCCGGTCCAGGACGTCACCGACGCGGTAGCCCTCGCGGGCCAGCAGCCGCAGCCAGGGCCGGGCGAGGCCGATGACCACGGCGGCCTCGGGGCCCTTGCCCTGGACGTCGCCGACGGCGAAGCACCAGCGTCCGTCACCGGCCGGGAAGAGGTCGTAGAAGTCACCGCTGGGCCCGCCCTTGTCGCACGGCTCGTACACCAGCGCGCTGCGCATCCCGGGTATCTCGGCGACCGCGCCGGGCAGCAGTCCGCGCTGCAGTACGGCGCTGATGGTGGCCTGCCGGGCGTACTGGCGGGCCGCGCCGATGGCGAGGGCCACCCGGCGGCCGAGGTCCTCGACGAGCCCGGTGATCTCGTCGGGGAAGCGCAGCAGCCCGGCCCGGCCGATGACCAGGGTGCCGAGCGGGCGTCCGCCGGCCGCCAGGCGGTAGGCGAGCGCGGAGCCGTCCGGGCCCAGCGCCTGGCCGGGCCACGGAAAGGGAACGGGTCCGGAGCGCGCCGGGTCCGGCGGGTGCAGCGGCTCCTTCTCCAGGGCCCGGCGCAGTTCCTCGATGCGGTTCTCGCTGCCGTGCCACACCCGGGCCAGCTGCGGCCCGGCGCCCGCGGTGCCGTCGGCCGCCCAGCCGGCGCGGCCGGCCCGGCCGGTGGCCTCGTCCTCCAGCCACATCGCGCACCAGTCGGCCAGCCGCGGCACGATCAGCTGTCCGGCGAGCGCGGCCACCAGGTTCTCGTCGAGCTGCCCGGCGAGCAGGTCGGAGGCCTCGGCGAGGAAGGAGAGGGCGCCGCGGCCCAGCCAGTCCCGTTCCTGCTCGGTGCGCTGCGGCTCGGGGGCGAGTATCGCGGCGACCCGCAGCCCGCGTTCCAGCCCGCGTTCCCCGGTGTACGCCGCGCGTTCCTCGGCGGCCGGGGCGGCGTGCGCGGGCAGCCGCGCCCACACCGTCTTGGCGCCCGTGCGGTAGGTGATGCCCCAGGACTCGGCGAGCACGGCGACCAGCCGCAGCCCGCGCCCGTACTCCGGGATCCCGGACGCCGCTTCCACGGCGTCGTCGCGCGGGGCGCGCGAGGGGTGGCGGTCCAGCACCTCGACGACGAGGGCGCCCGTCTGCGCCTCCAGCCGGCACTCCACCTCCACGTCGGTGCCCGCGTGCACGACGGCGTTGGTGACGAGTTCGCTGACGACCAGTACGGCGTCACCGGCCAGCCGGTCGCTGAGGTGCTCGGTCCCGGGCAGTCCCCGCTCGGCCCACTCGGCGAACGCGGCGCGTAACAGCGCACGGGCGGAGCTCGGCGCGAGCGGACCACCGGAGAGGGTGGCGTGCGTCGCGGCACGCGGGGGCGCGTCGGCGTGCGGGTGTCCGTCGGCGTGCGGGTGCGGGCCCCCGGGCGCGGGCGCTTCGGAGGCACGGGAAACGGTCTCCCGTTGCGTCGGAATGGCCCCCATCTACAGCTCCCCGAGCGGTTCGGACGAATACGCCTCAGTCGATGCCGACAGAGTGACAGACTGGCCACGCCCATAAGCGCCGAGTTACCGAAGTGGGCCGCCATGAGTGAGAACAGTGCTACGCGTCCACTCGAAGACGGACACGAGGATGGCCGGATTCGAGCATCCGATCTGCGCCCGCTGCTCGCCGCGATGACCGCGGCCCGGGACGGTGACTTCTCCAAGGTGCCGGAGTCGGGGCACGGCCTGGTGGCCGAACTGACGGCCGTCTTCAACCAGATCGTGGACCGCAGCACGCACTTCAGCACGGAAGTGCAGCGCGTGAAGCGGGAGCTGGTCCGGCACGGACGGCTCGACGAACGGCTCTCGGCCAGCCCCGGCCAGGGCGCCTGGACCTCCCGGGTCGACGACGTCAACCAGGTGCTCGACGCCCTGGTGGCCCCGGCGGCGAACGCGACCCGGGTGCTGGACGCGGTGGCCGGCGGCGATCTGACCCAGCGGGTCGATCTGCACGACGGCAGCAGGCAGTTGCGCGGTGACCTGCGCCGGCTGGGCCGGGCCGTCAACAAGATGGTCGACCAGCTCTCCCTGTTCACCGGCGAGGTCACCCGGGTCGCCCGCGAGGTCGGCACCGAGGGACGGCTCGGCGGGCGGGCCAAGGTGCAGCGGCTGTCCGGAAGCTGGCGGGATGTGACCGAGGCGGTCAACACGATGGCGTCCCGGCTGACCGCCCAGGTCCGCGACATCGCCCTGGTGACGACGGCGGTGGCCCGCGGCGACCTGACCCGCACGGTCACGGTCGAGGCGACCGGCGAACTGCTCGAACTGAAGCTGACCGTGAACACGATGGTGGACCAGTTGTCCGCGTTCGCCGACGAGGTCACCCGGGTCGCCCGCGAGGTGGGCACGGAGGGGCAGCTGGGCGGACGGGCGCAGGTGCGGGGCGTCAGCGGGGTCTGGAAGGACCTCACCGACAACGTCAACTTCATGGCGTCGAACCTGACCTCGCAGGTGCGGAACATCGCCCAGGTGACCACGGCCGTGGCCAACGGCGACCTGTCCCAGAAGATCACCGTGGACGCCCAGGGCGAGATCCTGGAGCTGAAGTCCACGATCAACACCATGGTCGACCAGCTCTCCGCCTTCGCCGACGAAGTGACCAGGGTCGCCCGCGAGGTCGGCACCGAAGGCAACCTCGGCGGACGGGCGCAGGTGCGGGGCGTCTCCGGCGTCTGGAAGGACCTCACCGACAACGTCAACTTCATGGCGGACAACCTGACCTCCCAGGTCCGCAACATCGCGCTGGTCTCCACCGCCGTGGCCCAGGGCGACCTCGGCAAGAAGATCACGGTGGAGGCGAAGGGCGAGATCCTGGAGCTGAAGTCGACGATCAACACGATGGTCGACCAGCTCTCCGCCTTCGCCGACGAGGTCACCCGCGTCGCCCGCGAGGTCGGCACCGAAGGCAACCTCGGCGGGCAGGCGCAGGTGCGGGGCGTCTCCGGCGTCTGGAAGGACCTCACCGACAACGTCAACTTCATGGCGCTGAACCTGACCTCGCAGGTGCGGAACATCGCCCAGGTCACGACCGCCGTCGCCAACGGCGACCTGTCCAAGAAGATCACGGTCGACGCGCGCGGCGAGATCCTGGAACTGAAGGACACCGTCAACACGATGGTGGAGCAACTGCGCGCCTTCGCCGACGAGGTGACGCGCGTGGCCCGCGAGGTCGGTACCGACGGCCGGCTCGGCGGACGCGCCCGGGTGCTGGGCGTCTCGGGCGTCTGGCGGGATCTGACGGACAACGTCAACTACATGGCGGACAACCTCACGTCGCAGGTGCGGAACATCGCCCAGGTGGCGACGGCGGTGGCGCAGGGCGACCTGTCGAAGAAGATCGACGTGGACGCGCGCGGCGAGATCCTGGAACTGAAGACCACCATCAACACGATGGTCGACACCCTGTCCTCCTTCTCCTCCGAGGTCACCCGCGTGGCCCGCGAGGTGGGCTCCGAGGGCCGACTGGGCGGACAGGCCCGGGTGGAGGGCGTCTACGGCACCTGGAAGCGCCTGACGACGAACGTGAACGAACTCGCGCTGAACCTGACCACCCAGGTCCGCGCGATCGCCGAGGTCGCCTCCGCCGTCGCCCAGGGCGACATGTCCCGCTCGATCACCGTGGAGACTCAGGGCGAGGTCACCGAGCTGAAGGACAACATCAACCTGATGGTGGCCAACCTCCGCGAGACGACCCGCGCGAAGGACTGGCTGGAGTCCAACCTGGCCCGCCTGGCCGCGCTGATGCAGGGCCACCGGGACCTGATGGAGGTCGCCGACCTGATCCTGCGCGAGCTGACCCCGCTGGTGAACGCCCAGTACGGCGCGTTCTTCCTGGCCGACCCGGACGAGGACGGCACCTCCCTCCACACGGCCGTCCCGGCGAAGGGACTCGCGTTCATCGCCGGGTACGGCTCGGCGCAGAGCGCGACCGTCGACACGGGAGCCATGCCGGTGCACGGCCTCGTACGCCAGGCCGCGCGCGAGAAGAAGCGGATCCTGGTGGAGGAGGCCCCGCCGCACTACATCAAGATCAACAGCGGGCTCGGGGAGGCGGCCCCGGCGAGCGTCGTCATCATCCCCATCCTCTTCGAGGACAAGCTCCTCGGCGTGATCGAGCTGGCGTCCTTCTCCCGCTTCTCGGACGTGCACCTGGCCTTCTTCGACCAGTTCGTGAACACCATCGGCGTCGCCATCAACACCATCATCGCCAACTCCCGCACCGAGTCCCTGCTCGGCGAGTCGCAGCGCCTGGCCAGGCAGCTCCAGGAGCGCTCGGACGAACTCCAGAAGCGGCAGGCCGAGTTGCAGCGCTCGAACGCGGAACTGGAGGAGAAGGCGGCCCTGCTGGCCACGTCCTCGCAGTACAAGTCGGAGTTCCTGGCGAACATGTCGCACGAGCTGCGCACTCCGCTGAACTCCCTGCTCATCCTGGCGAGGCTGCTCTCGGACAACCCGGACGGCCGTCTCTCCGACCAGGAGGTCCAGTTCGCGTCGACGATCCACCGCTCGGGCTCCGACCTCCTCCAGCTGATCAACGACATCCTGGACCTGTCGAAGATCGAGGCGGGCCGGATGGACGTACGCCCGAAGCGGCTCCCCCTGATCAAGCTGCTCGACTACGTCCACGCCACCTTCCGGCCCCTGACCATCGACCGGGGGCTCGCCTTCGAGGTGACGGTCGGCGAGGACGTGCCGCGCGAGATGTACTCGGACGAGCAGCGGCTCCAGCAGATCCTGCGCAACCTGCTCTCCAACGCGATCAAGTTCACCGCGTCGGGCCGGGTGGAACTGCGCGTCATCCGCGTGCAGGACCCCGAGCACCGCTACGTCCGCGACAGCGACGACGTGGTCGCCTTCACGGTCTGCGACACCGGTATCGGGATCGCCCCCGAGAAACTCCCGGTGATCTTCGAGGCGTTCCAGCAGGCCGACGGCACCACCAACCGCAAGTACGGCGGCACCGGCCTGGGCCTGTCCATCAGCCGTGAGATCGCGGGCCTGCTGGGCGGCCGGATCGTCGCCGAGAGCGAGCCCGGCCGGGGGTCCGCCTTCACGCTGTACGTCCCGGTCGTCGGCCCCGGCCACTCGGCGACCGGTCCGACAGCCGAGGACCGCCCGCTGCCGGTGCCGGACGACCTGCCGGCCGAGCCGTCCCCCACCCCCCACGACCCCGACGACTCCTGGCCCGCGCCGACCAGGCTGGAGGCGTGGCAGGCGGGCCGCGCGGGTCACGTCCTGACCGGGCGACGGGTGCTGATCGTCGACGACGACATCCGCAACGTCTTCGCCCTCACCCATGTCCTGGGCCGGCTCGGCATGCCGGTCCTCTACGCGGAGAACGGCCGCGAGGGCATCGAGACGCTGGAGCGCAACCCGGATGTCGAACTCGTGCTGATGGACATCATGATGCCGGAGATGGACGGATACGAGACCATCGCCGCCATCCGCCGCACCCCCCGCTGGACGGGCCTGCCCATCGTCGCGCTCACCGCGAAGGCGATGCCGGGAGACCGCGAGAAGTCCATCGCCCGGGGCGCCGACGACTACGTACCGAAGCCGGTGGACATCGACCAGCTGCTGACCGTCGCCTGCGCGCTCCTGGACCCCGAAAGCGGGGAACGGGACGGACGCGCCGGCGCCGAGGAGGCCGCGGTGCCGTCCACGGACGACTGAATGAGGCCCGTCACCCGAGCCCTGAGGCCACGACCGACGGCGCGTCCTGACCTTCCGCGGGCGCGGGGAACCGGGCGGCCGGCCGCAGACCGGCTGCGTCGGCGGCCGAACAGTCCCCCGCCGTCCCCTACGCCTCGCGCGTGCCGGCGTACATCTCCTCGATCAGGTGCTTGTACTCCCGCTCGACGACCGGCCGCTTCAGCTTCAGGCTCGGTGTGATCTCCCCGTGCTCCACGTCGAGATCCCGCGGCAGCAGGCGGAACTTCTTGATCGTCTGCCACCGCTGCAAGCCCTCGTTGAGCTGCTTCACGTACTCCTCGACCATCGCGACCGTGGCGGGCTCCGCGACGATCTCCGCGTACGGCTTCCCCGCCAGCCCGTTGTCCTTGGCCCACTCCTGGATGGACACCTCGTCGAGGGCGATGAGCGCCGTGCAGAAGTTCCGGTCGGCCCCGTGCACCAGGATGTTGGACACGTACGGGCACACCGCCTTGAACTGCCCCTCGACCTCGGCGGGCGCGATGTACTTGCCGCCGGACGTCTTGATGAGGTCCTTCTTGCGGTCGGTGATCCGCAGGTACCCGTCGGGCGACAGCTCGCCGATGTCCCCGGTGTGGAACCAGCCGTCCGCCTCCAGCACCTCGGCCGTCTTCTCGGGCAGCCCGTGGTAGCCCTCCATGATGCCGGGGCCGCGCAGCAGGATCTCGCCGTCGTCGGCGATCCGCACCTCCGTGCCGGGCAGCGGCTTGCCGACCGTGCCGGTGCGGTACGCCTCGCCGGGGTTCACGAAGGAGGCCGCGGAGGACTCCGTGAGGCCGTAGCCCTCCAGGATGTGGATGCCGGCACCGGCGAAGAAGTAGCCGATCTCCGGCGCGAGCGCCGCGCTGCCGGAGACACAGGCGCGCAGGTTGCCGCCGAACGCCTCGCGGATCTTGGAGTAGACGAGCGCGTCGGCGACCTTGTGCTTGGCGCTCAGCCCGAAGGGTGCAGACGCCGTGCCGGTGCGGCGGAAGTTGTCCTGGCTGGCCTTGGCGTACTCGCGGGCGACCTCGGCCGCCCACTGGAAGATCTTGTACTTGGCGCCGCCGCCCGCACGGGCCTTCGCGGCGACCCCGTTGTAGACCTTCTCGAAGATGCGCGGCACGGCCGCCATGTACGTCGGCTGCACGACCGGCAGGTTCTCGATGATCTTGTCGACGCGGCCGTCGACAGCGGTGACGTGCCCGATCTCGATCTGCCCGGAGGTCAGCACCTTGCCGAACACGTGCGCGAGCGGCAGCCACAGGTACTGCACGTCGTCGGGGCCGAGCAGCCCGGTCGCGGCGATCGCCTTCGCCATGTACGACCAGTTGTCGTGCGGCAGCCGCACACCCTTGGGACGGCCGGTGGTGCCGGAGGTGTAGATGAGGGTGGCGAGCTGATCGCTGGTGATCGCGCCGACCCGCTCCCGGACCAGCTCGGCTTCCTTCTCCAGGCGGGCGGCGCCGCGCCTCTCCAGCTCGTCGAGGGTGAGGATCCAGTCGGCGGTCTCGACGCCGGCCGGGTCGATCACGACCACATGGGTGAGGTCGGGCAGCTCGGCCCGCTTCTCGACCGTCTTGGCGAGCTGGGCCGCGTCCTCGGCGATCAGCACCCGGCTGTCGGAGTCGGAGAGGATGAACGCGGACTCCTCCGCGTTGGTCTGCGGGTAGACCGTGGTCGTGGCGGCGCCGGCGCACATGATGCCGAGGTCGGCCAGGATCCAGTCGATCCGGGTGGAGCTGGAGAGCGCCACGCGCTGCTCGGGCTGCACGCCCAGCTCGATCAGGCCCGCCGCGATCGCGTAGACCCGCTCGGCGGCCTTCGCCCAGGTGAGCGACTTCCAGTCGTCCGGGCCGTCACCGGAGGCCGGCGGTACGGGATAGCGGTATGCCTCGGCGTCCGGTGTGGCCGCCACGCGCTCCAGGAAGAGGGCCGCCACGCTCGGCGGACGGTTCTCGATCAAAGTCTGTGTGTCGCTCACGACATCCTCCGGGGCCCGCGACAGTGCGGCTGGCTCAGTGCGGCTGGGTCATTGCGGCTGGACGGTGCGTAGGGGGCAGTCCGGCAGGGGACCGCGTACGGATCATGCGGATATTGCCACTCGCGGGCCGTTGTTTAACTCGCGAGTAACCGTCGAGCAGAGATCAGGGTAGAGCGCGACCGGCCGGTGCGTAAGGGGCGGCGGCCTGTCACTTCCTACAGAGAGCGACGCTACGCACGCGTAGGGGCCCACCGCGCAGACACGCGGCAGGCCCCTGTTCTCACGGTGAATGGCCGGCTACTTCTTGCCCTTGCCGGAACCCGCGTTCTCCTCGCTGCTCAGAACGGCGATGAAGGCCTCCTGCGGAACCTCCACGGAACCCACCATCTTCATCCGCTTCTTGCCCTCCTTCTGCTTCTCCAGCAGCTTCCGCTTACGCGAGATGTCACCGCCGTAGCACTTGGCGAGGACGTCCTTGCGGATGGCGCGGATGGTCTCGCGGGCGATGACCCGGGAGCCGATGGCGGCCTGGATGGGGATCTCGAAGGCCTGGCGCGGGATCAGCTCGCGCAGCTTGGCGACGAGCCGTACGCCGTACGCGTACGCGGCGTCCTTGTGGGTGACGGCGGAGAAGGCGTCGACACGGTCGCCGTGGAGCAGGATGTCCACCTTCACCAGCTGGGCGTCCTGCTCGCCGGTGGGCTCGTAGTCCAGGGAGGCGTACCCGCGGGTCTTGGACTTCAGGTTGTCGAAGAAGTCGAAGACGATCTCGGCGAGGGGGAGCGTGTAGCGGATCTCGACGCGGTCCTCGGAGAGGTAGTCCATGCCGAGGAGGGTGCCGCGGCGGGTCTGGCAGAGCTCCATGATCGAGCCGATGAACTCGCTGGGCGCGAGGATCGTGGCCCGGACGACCGGCTCGAAGACCTTGTCGATCTTGCCCTCGGGGAACTCGCTCGGGTTGGTGACCGTGTGCTCCTTCCCGTCCTCCATGATCACGCGGTAGACCACGTTGGGCGCGGTGGCGATGAGTTCGAGGTTGAACTCGCGCTCCAGGCGCTCACGGATGACGTCGAGGTGCAGCAGGCCGAGGAAGCCGACGCGGAAGCCGAAGCCGAGGGCCGCGGAGGTCTCCGGCTCGTAGACCAGGGCGGCGTCGTTGAGCTGGAGCTTGTCCAGCGCCTCGCGCAGGTCCGGGTAGTCCGAGCCGTCCAGCGGATAGAGGCCGGAGAACACCATCGGCTTGGGGTCCTTGTACCCGCCGAGGGCCTCGGTGGCGCCCTTGTCCTTGCTGGTGATCGTGTCACCGACCTTGGACTGACGGACGTCCTTCACGCCGGTGATGATGTAACCCACCTCGCCGACGCCGATGCCGTCGGCCGGTGTCATCTCGGGCGACGAGACGCCGATCTCCAGCAGCTCGTGGGTGGCGCCGGTCGACATCATCTTGATGCGCTCGCGCTTGTTGAGCTGGCCGTCGATGACCCGGACGTAGGTGACCACGCCCCGGTAGGAGTCGTAGACCGAGTCGAAGATCATCGCGCGGGCGGGGGCGTCCGCGACACCGACCGGGGCCGGCACGTCACGGACGACCCGGTCCAGGAGCGCGTCCACACCGACACCCGTCTTCGCCGAGACCTTGAGCACGTCGTCGGGGTCGCACCCGATGAGGTTGGCGAGCTCCTCGGAGAACTTCTCCGGCTGGGCGGCCGGCAGGTCGATCTTGTTCAGTACCGGAATGATCTTGAGGTCGTTCTCCATCGCCAGGTAGAGGTTGGCGAGGGTCTGGGCCTCGATGCCCTGGGCGGCGTCGACGAGGAGCACGGTGCCCTCGCAGGCCGCGAGCGACCGCGAGACCTCGTAGGTGAAGTCGACGTGCCCCGGAGTGTCGATCATGTTGAGGATGTGCGTGTTGCTCTTGTCGTGGGTGGGAGCCCACGGCAGACGCACGGCCTGCGACTTGATCGTGATTCCGCGCTCACGCTCGATGTCCATGCGGTCGAGGTACTGAGCACGCATCTGCCGCTGCTCCACCACACCGGTCAGCTGGAGCATCCGGTCGGCGAGCGTGGACTTGCCGTGGTCGATGTGCGCGATGATGCAGAAGTTGCGGAGCAGCGTCGGGTCGGTACGGCTCGGCTCGGGCACATGGCTAGGGATCGCGGGCACGCAGGGTCCTGATTCTTGAGGCGTCCGCAGTGTCTGCGGTCTCGGGTCGGATCGATACGTAGCCTCCATCGTCCCACGGGCGGGCCTGTGCGACCGGTTTGGGCCACTCGCGGGCCCGCTGGTACTGTGAGGGGCTGTGTCTCATGCCCTCTCAGCACGAGGCACGTCATCAAGAAATCACCGGCGCGTGAGACGGACCGCAAACGGTCCTCGCTCTCGCGCGCCTGACCTGTAGAGGCTCATTCGTGGCGAACATCAAGTCCCAGATCAAGCGGATCAAGACCAACGAGAAGGCCCGGCTGCGCAACAAGGCCGTCAAGTCCTCCCTGAAGACCGCGATCCGCAAGGCTCGTGAGGCCGCTGCCGCGGGCGACGTCGAGAAGGCCACCGAGTACCAGCGCGCTGCCGCGCGTCAGCTCGACAAGGCCGTCTCCAAGGGCGTCATCCACAAGAACCAGGCCGCCAACAAGAAGTCGGCGCTCGCTTCGAAGGTCGCGACCCTCAAGGGCTGAATCCCTTCTTTGATCTGACCGGGTCCCTCGGGATCCGACTCGCCGGAAGGACCAGAGCGGGCCCTCTCTCATCCGCTCCCGACCGGCATCCCGAGCCTGTACGCGGCCTGCGTTCGCCACGCGGGTACGGGCTCACCAGCTTGGACCGAAGGCCCCGGCACCCCGCCCCTCCCAGGGCGGCGGCCGGGGCCTTCGGTCTGCCCTGGGAGGGGCCTTCGGTCTGCCCGGGCCGGGGCGTGCCGGACCCGGCCGGGGTCACGACCAGAAGTCGTCGGCCATGTCGATGTCCTCGATGCACTCGTCGAGGTCGGTGATCTTGTCTCCGACGATCCGGAAGATGATGCACGCGTTCTCCTCGATGCGCTTCCCGCCCCGCTCGGCCGAGAACCGGTGCATGGCGACCGCGTGCCCCCGGCCGTCGACGAGGATGTTGCGCAGCTCGACCCGCAGGGTCCCCGCCGTCTCCTCGAAGAGCCGGCCGTACATGTCGATGACCGCGTCCTGCCCCTTGAAGTCGCCCGACATCGGGTGACTGCCGGGCGTGTGGTGCGTGGCGTCCGAGGCCATCAGCCCACGCATGGTGTCCATGTCGCCCCGCGTGAAGGCTTCGTATCCCCTGCGGACGAGTGCTGCGTGCGGGTGCTCAGCCATGACCGACCGCCACCTCTCGTTGTTTCGGCGATGTTCGGCTGGTATGTCCGATTCTCCTCCGTGTC
Source organism: Streptomyces sp. NPDC003011 (assembly GCF_053591515.1). NCBI lineage: Bacteria > Bacillati > Actinomycetota > Actinomycetes > Kitasatosporales > Streptomycetaceae > Streptomyces > Streptomyces sp. NPDC003011. The sequence continues at coordinate 50,695 of NZ_JBSFTY010000036.1, read as the reverse complement.
GGGGGTACGGCGACTCGGGCAATCGGGAGAGGGGAGCGGCGGGGGCGGCGGGGCGACTTGAGGGTGTGCGCGAAGGCGCGGGACGGGGAGCGCGCGTGGGTGAGGGAGCGAGCGAGGAGAGGGCGAGGGGACGGAGCGTCACGGGACGCGGACGTCAGGGGACGGGGGCCTCAGGGGACGCGGACGTCAGGGGGGCGAAGGTGCCGGGGCGGGCCGGTGGCATCCGGTCTGCCTGCGGCTACCCGCGTCCCCGGGACCGCGCCGCCCGTGCGATGGCGACGACCGCCTTCTCCAGGGCGTACTCGGGGTCGTCCCCGCCGCCCTTCACCCCCGCGTCCGCCTCGGCGACCGCCTGCAGCGCGTACGCGACACCGTCCGGCGTCCAGCCCCGCATCTGCTGGCGCACCCGGTCGATCTTCCACGGCGGCATCCCGAGCTCCCGCGCGAGATCGGCCGGCCGTCCGCCACGCGCCGACGACAGCTTCCCGATCGCCCGCACAGCCTGCGCCAGCGCGCTCGTGATCAGCACCGGGGCCACGCCGGTGGCCAGCGACCACCGGAGCGCCTCCAGCGCCTCCGCGGCCCGACCCTCGACCGCCCGGTCGGCGACCGTGAAGCTCGACGCCTCGGCCCGCCCGGTGTAGTACCGCCCCACGACCGCCTCGTCGATGGTCCCCTCGACATCGGCGATCAGCTGGGACACGGCGGACGCCAGCTCCCGCAGTTCGCTGCTGATGGAGTCCACCAGCGCCTGGCAGGCCTCCGGGGTGGCGGACCGCCCGGCCGCCCGGAACTCACCCCGCACGAACGCCAGCCGGTCCGCCGGCTTCGTCATCCTCGGGCACGCCACCTCCCGCGCCCCGGCCTTGCGCGCGGCGTCCAGCAGCCCCTTGCCCTTGGCTCCGCCCGCGTGCAGCAGCACGAGGGTGATCTCCTCGGCGGGCGCCCCGAGATACCCCTTCACGTCCTTGACCGTGTCGGCCGAGAGATCCTGCGCATTGCGTACGACGACGACCTTCCGCTCCGCGAAGAGCGACGGGCTGGTCAGCTCCGCGAGCGTCCCGGGCTGCAACTGGTCCGGGGTCAGGTCACGTACGTCCGTGTCGGCGTCGGCGGCCCTCGCGGCAACCACCACCTCCCGCACGGCACGGTCGAGCAGGAGGTCCTCCTGGCCCACGGCAAGCGTCACCGGGGCGAGAGGGTCGTCATCAGCAGTCTTCCTGGCCATCGGGTCAAGCATGGCACGGACCACTGACAACGGGTCCCGCTGCTCGGCAAGGGGCAGCCCGGCGGAGGCGGCGGCCGTCGGCATCGGGTCCGCGATCCCCCTCGGCCACCCCCTGGGCGGACGGCGGGGGCGAGCCAAGCCCTTGGCATCAACCCGTCCGGGCGGCACCCCCCGGTCGAGCTCACCCCCGGACAGAGCTACGGCTCCTCACGCCACCCCTCCCACTCCCCCGCGAACGCGTCCAGCTCCCCCGCGTCCAGCCGTCCGTCCTCGTCCCGCACCACCACGAGCCACTGCGCGTCCTCGGCGTCGTCCTCGCCCGCCAGCGCGTCCCGCACCAGCTGCGGCTCCTCAGCCACACCGAACCGCTCCCCGAGCGCCACCGCCACCTCCTCCGCGGCATCCCGGTCGGGCAGCACCAGCACATGTCTCACATCACTCACGCGGCCATTGTCCGGCACCACGCACCGTGGGCACGCCGTCGAGTTCGACACCGAACCGCTCCCGGTACACCGCCAACACCTCCTCGTCCGTACCGACCTCCCGCTCCTCCCGCGCCCCGTCGGCACCCGTCACCTTGAAGGTGCGCCCGCTGAGCGTGATCCGCCCCCCGTCCTCGGTCACCCGCGAGCAGACCAGAGACTGCGTGAAGTGGGAGACCGGCGAGGTGCTGTGCCACCAGGCCCCGGCCACGAAGTCACCGAGCACCCGGGGCCGCGTCTCCAGCCGGTACTGGGCTTTCCCGTCCATGACCACGTCCAGGTCCACCGCCTCCACCGCCCCTCCGTCCACCGCTCCCTTCTCCGGCCCCCCGCCCCCGCCCTCACTCCCGCAGCCGCCCCGCACCCCGGCCGCATCCGGTCCCGCCTCGACGATCCGGAACGTGCCGGCGGGATCCTTCTGCTCCCCCCGCGCCTCGAACGCCAGCGGATAGTGGCTGTGCGCCCCGAAACCGACGTCGGCCAGCCATACGCCCGCGTCCGCCGTCCCCACCCGCAGCGCGAGATGGTCGTACGGGATCCCGAGCCGCCCCTCACCCGCGTACACCCGGGCCGCGAGCAACGTGACGTCGAAGCCGAGAGCTGCGAGCAACGCCCCGAACGCGCCGTTCAGTTCGTAGCAGAACCCTCCTCTCCTCGCGCCCACCACCTTGTCGAGCAGCCGTCCCTCCTCCAGCACGATCCCCTCGCCGAGGTGGACCGACAGGTTCTCGAAGGGCACGGTCTGCAGATGACGCAGGTGCAGGTCGCGCAGTACGTCGAGGGTCGCGCCGGTGGGCCCCACCGGTCGCTCGACTCCCAGGCGCCGGAGATAGGCATCGATCTGTGCGGAGTTCATGGCCTCAGTCTGGCGCCACCCGGAGCGCCGCGTCGCCGGTCCCGTCACCATTTCCGGCGACCGCGAGCGCCCCGTCCCGGTCGGTCCGCAGCACCGTCGCGCCTGCGGCCCGCAGCGCCGCGACCGTGCTGGGGGCCGGGTGACCGTACGGGTTGTCGGCACCGCAGGAGATGAGCGCCAGCCGCGGCGCCACCCTGCGTATGAGCTCCGGGTCCTGGTAGGCCGACCCGTGGTGGGCGACCTTGAGCACATCCACCCCGGCCACCGCCGCGCCCGCCGGTGAGCGCACCAGCGCCTGCTGTGCCGGAGGTTCGAGATCGCCGAGCAACAGGAACCGCAGCTCCGCCGACCGGACCAGCAGGGTGACGCTCGCGTCGTTCGGCCCCTCCGGCTCCGGTGCCGGACGTGGGGGCGGCCACAGCACCTCCCAGGACAGCTCCCCGGTACGCCGCCGCTCTCCGGCCACGGCACGGGTCACGGGAATGCGCCGGGCCGCCGCCTCCCTGCGTACGAACTCGGCCTGGTCCACGGGCTCCTCGTAACCCGTTGTCTCGATCGCTCCCACCGAGCGCCCGCGCAGCACTCCGGGCAGCCCCGCCACGTGGTCGGCGTGGAAGTGGGTCAGCACGACCAGCGGGATCCTGGTGATGCCGAGCGCGCGCAGACAGCGGTCGACGAGCACCGGATCCGGTCCGGCGTCCACGACCACCCCGGTGCCCTCGCCCGCCGCGAGCACCGTCGCGTCCCCCTGTCCCACGTCGCACATCGCCAGCCGCCAGCCCGGCGGCGGCCAGCCGGTGATCACCCTGGTCAGCGGGGGTGGCTGCACCACCACCAGGACCAACAGCAGCCCGCACGCCCCGCACAGCCAGGGGTGTCCCAGCAGCCGTCGGCCGACGAGCAGGACGACCACGGTGACGAGGAGGAGCAGCGCCGCCCCCGTCCAGGTGTCCGGCCAGTCCATTCCCGCGCCGGGCAGCGCCGCACCGGTACGGGCGATCTCCGCGATCCACTCCGTCGGCCAACTCGCGCCCCAGGCCAGCGCCTCGGCCACCGGCATCGCCACGGGTGCCGCCGCCAGCGCCGCGAAGCCCAGCACGGTGGCGGGTGCGACCGCGAACTCCACGAGCAGGTTGCACGGCACCGCCACCAGGCTCACCCGGGCCGACAGCACGGCCACGACGGGTGCGCACAGGGCCTGTGCGGCAGCCGCGGCCGCCAGCGCCTCGGCCAACCGCGGCGGCACCCGGCGTCGCTGCAACGCCGTGCTCCAGCGGGGCGCCAGCGTGAGCAGGGCACCGGTGGCCAGCACGGAGAGCAGGAAGCCGTAGCTCCGGGCCAGCCATGGGTCGTACAGCACCAGCAGCAGGACGGCCGTCGCCAGCGCCGGGATCAGTGATCTGCGGCGGCCGGTCGCGAGCGCGAGCAACGCGACGGCTCCGCAGGCCGCGGCCCGCAGCACACTCGGGTCCGGCCGGCACACGACGACGAAGCCGAGCGTGAGCACCCCGCCGAACAGCGCGGTCGTCCGCAGGGACATCCCGAGGCGGGGCGCGAGCCCCCGGCGCTCGACGTGCTGGGCCAGCCCGGGCGGTCCGATCAGCAGGGCCAGGATGATCGTGAGGTTGCTCCCGGAGACGGCGAGCGTGTGCGCCAGGTCGGTCTCCTTGAAGGCCTCGTCCAGCTCCGGTGTGATCCGTGCGGTGTCCCCGACGACCAGCCCGGGCAACAGCGCCCGCGCGTCCGCCGTGAGTCCGTCCGTGGCGGTCCTCAGCCCGGCCCGCAACCGGCCCGCGAACCGCTGCGGCCCCGACGGTTCCCCCACCACCTCCGGTGCCGCCCGTCCCCGTACCCGCAGCACGGCCGCGACCCGGTCGCCGCCCACCATCGCGGGCGCCAGCCGTGCGGTCACCCTCAGTCGTGTGGACGGCAGCAGCCCGAGCCAGGGTGAACGCCCCGGCCCCTCGGTGACGGGACGCGCTGCGGCCGTCGCCCCCTCGGCGGGCCGGCCGGTCCCTCGGGCCGCCGCGTCGACGAACAGCAGCACCGGCGCGCGCGTCGCCACCACCGTGCCGTCCGGTGCCTCGACGCGTCGTACGTCGGCATTGATCAGCACGGATGTCGGCATCGCGTGGTTGCCCGTGATCCGCGGCCGGGTGAGCCGGGGGTCGGAGGTCACCTCGACCTCCACGGTCGCCGTGGCGTACTGCCGCGCCAATGCGGGCACCGGTCCTCGCCGCAGGTCGGCCCCGTGCAGCCCGGCGGAGGCGGCGGCCGCCGCGACACACAGCAGCACGGCGGCGACCGAGGCACGCGCCCAGGTGACCCGCGCGGGGCGGGCGCGCACCCGGGCGGTCACGAGGAGGACGCCGGCTGCGGCGACGCCGCCGACCGCGAGGCCGGTGACCCACCCCGGCGGCGCGTTCAGTGTCAGCGCGGCCGTCGCCCAGGCCGCCAGTGCGGGCGGTACGAGTCGTAGGTCCGTGGGTCCTTCCTGTCGTGGACGGGCGGCTCCGAGCCGTTTCCCGGAGGTGGCGTGGACGGCGGTGCGGGAGCGAGTGGCCTCGTGCTCGGGCGGCACCTCGGGGGTGCGCCTCGTCCCCGTACTCATGGCCGTACGAGGTTCCGCAGGTCGACGAAGCGACGGTCGCCGATGCCGTTGACCTCGCGCAGCTGGTCCACCGAGCGGAAGCCGCCGTTCTGGGTGCGGTAGTCGACGATGTGCCGGGCCAGCACCGGGCCGACGCCGGGCAGGGTGTCGAGCTGCTCGATCGTGGCCGTGTTGAGCGAGACGGGGGCCGCCGGCGCCGCTCCCGCTCCGGTGCCGGCCGGACCGCCGGCAGCCGGACCGCCGCCCGGGCCCGGGACCGCTGGGACGGCCGGGCTCCCGACGATCACCTGCTCCCCGTCCACGAGGAAGCGGGCACGGTTCAGGCCGTCGGTGCTCGTCCCGGGCTTGACCCCACCGGCCGCGCGCAACGCGTCGGCAACCCGTGAACCGGCCGGAAGACGATGGATCCCCGGCTCACGCACCTTGCCGCCGACGTCCACGACGATCTCGGGTGCCGCCGTCCCCGCGGCGCTCGGCGCACCGGCCGGCCCAGCGGGCGCCGCTTCCTCGCCCGGCGCCTCCTCCGCGTACGACTGGACCGCCCGCACCACCTCGGGTGCCCGAACGGCTTCGGTCCGGCCGACCCAGAAGTGCTCCACGGCGAAGGCCGCGGCGACGACGAGCAGCACGGTCAGCGCGAGCACACCCCGTCGCTCCAGCCCGCACCGCGTCTGCAACCACACCGGCATCCGCTCCCGCAGAGCCAACCCGACCGGTACCCGTCGCCCACCTTCGTCCGGGGCGTGCGCGTCCTCCGTGGCGTGCGCGTCCTCCGTGGCGCCCGCGGCGCCCGCGGCAGTCGGCCCACCCGCAGCAGCGAACCCGCCCACGGCCACGCGGACCTCCTCGCCCGGCGGCCCCTTTCCCGACTCCCGCCCCTTCCCCGTACGTTCGGCGAACAGCGCCTCCGCCCGGCGGCGTAGTTCGTCGGCCGAGGCCTGCCGGTGACGTGCGGCGCGTCCCCGTGCGTGCGGGCGGCGACGAGGAGGCGTACGGGTACCGGTACGGGCGCGAGCGCGGCCGTCGGAGACCGGGCCGCGTCCCGGGCCACTGGTTACGGTCGTTGTGCGTGAGCGTGATCGAAGTGCCATGCGCCGAGGATGGAGCACACCGGCACCACGCGATGATCTTGGTCAATTCCCGGGGACGACCGCCTGATTGTGGATAACTCCGCCACCCACACGAGTGACCGAGCCGCCGGCCGTACACCCCACCCGCGCCCCGCAGATCACACCTGATCCACAGACCGCAGACCGCAGACCGCAGACCGCAGACCGCAGACCGCAGACCGCAGCCGAACCTCACCACACCCGATCCGCACCGCACCCGAACCGCAGACCACATCCGGGATCGCGCATCACGTCGAATCCGCAAGCCGAAGCCGCGCCACCCCGCCTCAACGCGGCGAGACCACGACCCCCAGCAACCCGGGACCCGTGTGCGCCCCGATCACCGCTCCGACCTCGCTCACATGCAGATCGGCGAGACCCGGTACCCGCGCCCGCAAGCGGTCCGCCAGGGCCGACGCCCGGTCGGGGGCTGCCAGATGGTGGACGGCGATGTCGACCTGCGCGCTGCCCGCCCGGTCGGCCACGATCTCCTCCAGGCGGGCGATGGCCTTCGAGGCCGTCCGTACCTTCTCCAGCGGTTCGATGCGGCCGCCGCGCAGCTGCAGGAGCGGCTTCACCGCGAGCGCGGAGCCGAAAAGGGCCTGCGCCGCACCGATCCGGCCGCCGCGGCGCAGAAAGTCGAGCGTGTCCACGTAGAAGTAGGCGGAGGTGCCCGCGGCCCGTTTCTCGGCGGCCGTGACGACCTCGTCCACCGTGCCGCCCGCCTCCGCGGCCTCGGCCGCTGCGAGCGCGCAGAACCCGAGGGCCATCGCGATCATCCCGGTGTCCACCACCCGCACCGGCACCGGCGCCTCGCGCGCCGCCACGACCGCGGCGTCGTGCGTGCCGGACAGCTCGGCGGACAGGTGCAGGGAGACGATGCCGCTGGCACCGGACTCGGCGACCTTGCGATAGGTCTCGGCGAACACCTGAGGGCTGGGCCGGGACGTGGTGACGGACCGTCGCTTCTGGAGTGCCTGGGCCAGCGAGCGGGTCGAGATCTCGGTGCCCTCTTCGAGTGCCTGGTCGCCGAGGACCACGGTCAAGGGCACCGCGGTGATGCCGTGGCGCTCCATCGTCCGCTGCGGCAGGTAGGCCGTTGAATCGGTGACGATCGCGACATGGCGGGACATGAGCTGGAGGTTACCTGGCGTAGCGCCCGCACGGCAGCCCGGCCCCTCTCACCTGGGCGTCCGTGTCCGGATCAAGTCGTGCTCTCGGGGCGGGGCTTCTTCTGCTGCCAGGGATACGTGGGGCGCGGGCCCGGCGGCGTGATCGCGGGTCGCGTCGTGCCCTCGTCGGCGCGTGCCCGGGATGTCCCCGGCCAGGTCTGCTGAGCCGTGCCGCCGTCGGCGGCCGGAGCCTGTGGCCACGGGGGCGGCGGCGTGGCGGACGCGGGCTCGGCCGTCGTCCAGTGCCGCAGCGCTCCGGCCTCCACGTCGATCTGCGTGCTGAGCGAGTCGAGGTCGTCGTCGGCGAAACGGTGGGCCCGGTCGCGTGCCGCCCAGCGCAGCGAGTCCGCCGACTTGGTGATGCGCTCGATGCGCTCGCGCAGTCCGGGCAGTCGCTCGGCGAGCGTGGCCCGGTCTGGCTCGGACTCCAGGCGCTTGAGTTCGGCGTCCAGTTCGTGCCCGTGAACGCTGAGCCGCTCGAAGAGGCCGAGGGACTCCTTGAGGGACTCGTCCTCGGCCACACCCGCGTGCAGCGCGTCCTGGGTGGCACGCATCGAGGTGCGCAGCTTCAGCCGGAGCTGGGCGATCTCGCCCACCGGACCGAGCTGGGCGAAGGACTTGGCCCGCAGGGTGTGGTCCTCGACCGTGCGGCGGGCCTGGGTGAGACTGCGGTCCACGCCACGCTTGGCGGCGCCGACCACCTTCACCGTGGCATAGGCGCCGAGCGCCACGAAGAGCACGAAGAGCAGGGCGACTACTGCGATCACTGCTTCCACGGACTCCTCCTCGAACCGGTCACGGCACGCTGCGCGCCGCTCTCCAACGGTAAACGCAACGGGCAGGCCCGGAGTTCCAGAAGAACCCCGAACCTGCCCGTAGGGGACTACCCCGACACCGGCCGGACGCCGCCGTACCCACGGCATGACGCCACCGGGCCCGCCCCGTGACGCCGCCGCGGCTACGCCGTGACGATGTTCACCAGCTTCGGCGCCCGCACGATCACCTTGCGGATCCCCGCCCCGTCCAGCGCCGCCACGACCTTCTCGTCGGCCAGCGCGACCTTCTCCAGCTCGTCCTCGGAGATGGTCGGCGAGACCTCCAGACGGGCCTTGACCTTGCCCTTGATCTGGACCACGCAGGTGACGGCCTCGTCCACGACGTACGCCGGGTCGGCGACCGGGAAGTCCTGGTGGACGACCGAGTCGGTGTGGCCCAGCTTGCGCCACAGTTCCTCGGCGATGTGCGGGGCCAGCGGAGCGACCAGCAGCACCAGGGCCTCGGCGACGGAACGCGGCAGCGGGCCGCCCGCCTTGGTCAGGTGGTTGTTCAGCTCGGTGACCTTGGCGATGGCGGTGTTGAAGCGCATGCCCTCCAGGTCCTGGCGCACACCGTCGATCGCCTTGTGCAGGGCGCGCAGCGTGTCCTCGTCCGGCTCGCCGTCGACCACCGTCACCGAACCGGTCGTCTCGTCGACGACGTTGCGCCACAGCCGCTGCAGCAGCCGGAACTGGCCCACCACCGCACGCGTGTCCCACGGGCGCGACACGTCCAGCGGGCCCATCGCCATCTCGTACAGACGCAGTGTGTCCGCCCCGTACTCGGCGCAGATCTCATCCGGAGTGACCGCGTTCTTCAGGGACTTGCCCATCTTGCCCAGCAGCCGGGAGACCTTCTCGCCCTGGTGGTAGTACGAGCCGTCGCGCTCCTCCACCTCGGCGGCCGGTACCGCGATACCGCGGCTGTCGCGGTAGACGTAGGCCTGGATCATGCCCTGGTTGAACAGCTTGTGGAACGGCTCGGCCGAGGACACGTGGCCCAGGTCGAACAGCACCTTGGACCAGAAGCGCGCGTACAGCAGGTGCAGCACGGCGTGCTCGGCGCCGCCGACGTACAGGTCGACGCCGCCGTGCGGCTGGCCCTCGCGCGGGCCCATCCAGTACCGCTCGATCTCCGGGTCGACCAGCTTCTCGGAGTTGTGCGGATCCAGGTAGCGCAGCTCGTACCAGCAGGAACCGGCCCAGTTGGGCATGGTGTTGGTCTCACGCCGGTACGCGCGCGGGCCGCGGCCGTCGCCCAGGTCCAGCGTGACGTCGACCCACTCCTGGTTCCGCGACAGCGGCGTCTCGGGCCGGGTGTCGGCGTCGTCCGGGTCGAAGGTGCGCGGCGAGTAGTCCTCGACCTCGGGCAGCTCCAGCGGCAGCATCGACTCGGGCAGGGCGTGGGCGACGCCGTCCTCGTCGTAGACGATCGGGAAGGGCTCGCCCCAGTAGCGCTGCCGGCTGAACAGCCAGTCGCGCAGGCGGAAGTTGACGGTGCCCTCGCCGACACCGGACCGCTCCAGCCACTCGGTGATGCGCGCCTTGGCGTCGACCACGCCCAGGCCGTCCAGCGAGATGTCGTCGTTGGAGGAGTTGATGATCTTCGCGTCGTACGACGCGAAGGCGTCCTCCCACGTCGAGGTGTCGGTGCCGCGGCCGTCGGTGGGCTCGACGATGCAGCGGATCGGCAGCTCGAAGGCGCGCGCGAACTCGAAGTCGCGCTGGTCGCCGGCCGGCACGGCCATGATCGCGCCGGTGCCGTAGCCCATCAGGACGTAGTCGGCGACGAAGACCGGGATCCGCTCCCCGTTGACCGGGTTGGTCGCGTACGCGCCGATGAAGACGCCGGTCTTGTCCTTGGCCTCGGCCTGCCGCTCGACGTCGGACTTGGAGGCGGCCTGCGCCCGGTACGCGGCGACGGCCTCGCCGGGGGTCGCGTGGCCGCCGGTCCACACCTCGTGGGTGCCCTCGGGCCAGGCGGCGGGGGTGAACTTCTCGACCAGCGGGTGCTCGGGCGCCAGCACCATGTAGGTCGCGCCGAACAGGGTGTCCGGGCGCGTGGTGAAGACCGTGATGCGCTCGCCGTCGATCGGGAAGTCGACCCGGGCGCCCTCGGAGCGGCCGATCCAGTTGCGCTGCTGCAGCTTGATGGCCTCGGGCCAGTCCAGCGCGTCCAGGTCGTCCAGCAGCCGGTCGGCGTACGCGGTGATGCGCATGTTCCACTGGCGCAGCTTGGACTTGAAGACCGGGAAGTTGCCCCGCTCGGAGCGGCCGTCGGCGGTGACCTCCTCGTTGGCCAGCACGGTGCCCAGGCCGGGGCACCAGTTGACCGGAGCGTCGGAGGCGTACGCCAGGCGGTACTCGCTCAGGACGTCGGCGCGCTCGGTGGCGCTCAGCTCGCTCCACGCGCGCGTGTGCCCCGGCACGGGACGCTCACCGGACTCGAACCGGGCGATCAGCTCGGAGATCGGGCGGGCCCTGCCCGCCTCGTCGTCGTACCAGGAGTTGAAGATCTGCAGGAAGATCCACTGGGTCCACTTGTAGTACTCCGGGTCGATCGTGGCGAACGACCGGCGCCTGTCGTGGCCCAGGCCCAGCCGGCGCAGCTGGGACTTCATGTTCTCGATGTTGGCCTCGGTGGACACGCGCGGGTGCGTGCCCGTCTGCACGGCGTACTGCTCCGCGGGCAGGCCGAAGGCGTCGAAGCCCAGGGTGTGCAGGACGTTGTGGCCGGTCATGCGCTGGAAACGCGCGACGACGTCGGTCGCGATGTAGCCCAGGGGGTGGCCGACATGCAGGCCCGCACCGGAGGGATACGGGAACATGTCCATGATGAACTTCTTGGGCCTGGCGACCAGGTCGGTGTCCCCGGCCAGGTCCCCCTTGGGGTTCGGCGCCTCGTACGTGCCCTCGGCGTCCCAGAAGTCCTGCCAGCGTGCCTCGATGTCGGCCGCCATGGCGGCCGTGTAGCGGTGCGGCGCGGCCACCTCGGAAGCGGCAGCGGGGTTCGTCTCGCTCATGATCCTCAAAGCTCCATCGATCGTCTCTGCCGGCGGCGTGACTCAGGAAACGAAAAATCCCCTCGCACAGGAGGGGACGCCGCGCCGATGCCGACCGCGGTCTCTCACCAGCGGTCGGGGCTGATCAGCGCGGCCCGCTAAGCAGAAGGCGTACGGCACGCATGCGGTTAGGGTACCGCAGGCCTTGAGCAGGATGCGACGCGCTTACGTATGCCTTCTTGGCACCGGGTGCCGCCCCCACAGTCCCCGTCGAGCACGATCGATCACACCGGAGAACAACAGAACCATGGCCAATGGTTACTTCGCGTAACAGCCACTAACGGGCATCACAACGGCCCCATTGTCGTTTGATAACAACGCAATAACTCAAACCTCGTACCCACCGGTATGGCGCCACTTAAAGTGCGGCAGCGGGACCGCTTTCCCGAAACTGCTCGGAGTTGCCCCCATGAACCCTCGTCGTAGTAACAGCTCGCTCCCCCAGCCCGGCCGGTCGGCCTATGGGGTGGCGTCGGCTGTCGTCCTGCTCCTCATACCCGTGGCCGTGCTGGTCGGAGGTGACCGGTTCCGCGACTTCCTGAACTTCGGCGCCGGCGTGCTGTCCCTGGTCTCGCTCAGCTGCTCGGTGATCTGGGGCCTGGTCGCCCAGGACCGCATCTTCCTGAACACGCGCCAGCGGATCATCGGGCAGGCGGTGCACCGGACGACCGCGGTCGCCTCGATCGCGTTCCTGCTGCTGCACGTCACCACGAAGATCGCGCTCGACCACGTCCAGCTGATCGGCGCGCTGATCCCCTTCTCGCTCGGCGTCACCGGAGTCGAGGGCCTGATCGGTCTCGGCTCCCTGGCCGGCCTGCTCATGGTCTTCGTGGGCATCACCGGCGCGCTGCGCAGCAGGTTCGCCTCCCCCGCCCCGGTGGCGGCCCGCTGGCGGGCGATGCACATGCTGGCCTACCCGGCCTGGTGCGCGGCGCTGCTGCACGGCCTGTACGCGGGCCGCGCCGCGAAACCGATCTTCGTGATCCTGTACGGCCTGTCCCTGCTCGGCGTCACCGCGGCCCTCGCCCTGCGCGCGGCCCCGCGCCCGGTCAAGCGCAAGGTGGCCGACCGGATCGCCGCGTTCATGGGTACCGACGAGCGGCCCGGCCGTGAGGGACTGGACGCGAGCCGGGCCAGAAGGACGGAGTCCACGGGCGCGCTGCCGGGCTACGAGAACCAGCGGGGGACGCGCTCCCAGCCCCGCGCGAACCCCGCCTACCAGGCCCCCGCGGCCCCAGAGCCCGCGAACGGTTTCGCCGCCGCCTACCGTGCCGTCTCCACGCCTGCCCGCGCGCGTCAGCAGCCGTTCCCGGCCGACCAGACCGCGCGCATGGACCTGCCGATGGACATGCAGCCCACGGAGGCCTTCCCGCGCGCGGACGGCGGCAGCACGTCGGGCAGCTGGCCGATACCGTCCCCGCCGCCGGTCGGCGAGGCACCACCGTCGGCCTACGACCCGCTCAACGACACCGGATACAACATCCCGGCCTATGGCAACGCGGGCGCCGCGGGCTACGGCTCGAGTGATGTGTACGACACCGGTGAGACGAACACCCTCTATGGCGCGTACTACCCGGACGACACATACAACAACAGCGGTCCCGCCACTGAACCATCGCCCGGCGCTTCGTACGACTTCGACGCACCGGGCTCGGGCGAACCTTGGAACATGCCTTCCGGAGGCCATAGGTGAACGAGGCCCTGCCCGACGTCCCAGAAGTCCGCGTGGTCGGCCTTCCCCAGCTCACGTCGGGCTTCGACCTTGTCGAACGACTTGACCTGCCCATGCACCTGAAGGTGCACGGGCCGCTCGAACCGATGGGCGGCGAGCAGCTCGCGAAGCTCGCCGAGAACATCAACCTGAAGGGCCGCGGCGGCGCGGGCTTCCCCTTCCACAAGAAGCTGCGCTCGGTCGCCGAAGCGGCGATCAAACGCGGTGTGCGGCCGGTCGTCGTCGTCAACGGCAGCGAGGACGAACCGGCCTGCCGCAAGGACACGGTGCTCATCAACCGTGCCCCGCACCTCATCCTGGACGGTGCGCTGCTGGTCGCCGAGGCGCTGGGTGCCCGCACGCTCGTGGTGGGGGTCACCCGGGAGTCCACGCAGCGCTCCATGGAGGCGGCGCTCGCCGAACGCGGCCTCAGCAACGGACGCCGATCGGCGCTGCGCGCGCGCGTGCAGCGCAATCCGGTGCGCATGGTCACCGGAGCGGCCGCGTCGCTGGTCCGCTCCATCGACGGCGGCCCGGCGATCCCGCCCGGCCGCAAGGTCAGCGCCTCGCAGAACGGCGTCGGCGGCGCGCCCACGCTGCTGTCGAACGCCGAGACCTTCGCCCAGCTGGCGATCGCCGCCCGCATCGGCCCCGAGCGCTACGGCAACACCGGCCTGTACGACGAGCCCGGCACCGTCCTGCTCACGGTCTCCGGCGCCGTCGCCCGCCCCATGGTGATCGAGGTCCCCACGGGCGTGCCGCTGCGCTACGTCCTTCAGCTCGCCGGCGCCCCGCCGGTCCCGCAGGGCGTGCTGACCGGCGGCTACCACGGCAAGTGGATCGACGCGGCGACGGTCAACGAGGCGATCGTCTCCCGCAACTCCCTGGACGCGGTGGGCGGTTCCCTCGGCGCCGGCGCGATCCTGCCGATCAGTCAGGAGACCTGTCCGCTGGGCGAGTCGCTGCGGGTGGCGCAGTGGCTGGCCGAGGAGAGCGCGGGACAGTGCGGTCCCTGCTACCTGGGCCTGCCGGCCGCCGCGCGCGGCATGGAGGACATCATCAACGGCGGCGGACCGGCCGCCCTGGAGGCGCTCAAGCAGGTCGCCAAGAACGTGAAGCGGCGCGGCGCCTGTTCGCATCCGGACGGCTCCGCGATGTTCCTGGAGTCGACGATCAAGGCGTTCACGGACGACCTGGCCGCGCACGTCCTCGGGAACGGCTGCGGAAGGCCCGTGGAGGGCGTTCTGCCGCTCTTCGAGGGCGGCAGGGGCCCCACGGGCATCCCGGGCGGCGGCGAGTCCGAGGAGAGCGGCCCCAGCCGTCAGAAGATCTACGTCGACTGGACCCTGTGCCGGGGGCACGGCCTGTGCGCCGACATCCTCCCCGAGGTCTTCGAACTCGGCGCAGACGGCTTCCCGACCGTCGCACAGGCCCAAGTGCCGCGCTACGCCGAGGCGAAGGCGCTGCGCGCGGTCCGCCGCTGCCCGGCCCTCGCCCTGCGCATCGAGGAGGACACCCGCTCCCAGGGCGCGACCCGCAACAACCTGCCGGTCCTCTCCCAGGGCCGCGGCCGCCGCGCACTGGGCCGCTGAGCGCACCACCGAGGGGCCGCCCGAACCGGGCGGCCCCTTTTCCCCATGCCGGCCGGCCGCTCAACCCGACCCGGGGCACACGAAGATCGCCCCTGAACACACGAAAAATCCCGCCGGATCGAAATGATCCGGCGGGATCTGACTGTGGAGCTAAGGAGAATTGAACTCCTGACCTCCTGCATGCCATGCAGGCGCTCTACCAACTGAGCTATAGCCCCTTGTGGCCACGCGGCGGAACCGCATATCGACCGTGTCGCCCGGTCTCCCCGGCGGCGACGCCAACTTTACCGGCCCACCGGGTGAGCACCAAATCGTTTCCGTTCTGTCCGGATTCGGCAGCTGATGCCGGCTCACGCGGACAGCTGCCGATCACGCCGTGACGAACGAATAGAACCGCTTGAGCGTGCAGTGCTCTTCGAGGAGCCGGCCGTAGATCGGCTCCCCCTCCAGTTCACGGTACGTCTCGATCGGGTCGCCTTTTATGATCAGCGCCCGCGCGCATTCCTCGCACCAGTACTGGTACTCCGGATTGACCGGCTCCATGTCACGGACGATCGGCGTACCACTGCCGCACCAGTCGCACTTTCGCCTGTGTGCACCCATCGATCAGCTCCAGCTGTGGCCGCAGGCCGTGCACACGTAGGAGATCCCCCCGTTGTCACCGAGCACTTGGGCCACATGGACGGAACCGCAGGAAGGGCAGCTGAGACGGATGACCGTGTCCTGTGTCGACGCTGCTTCAAGGAGGTGGCCGACCTCCCTGAGGATGCTCGCAGGCATCACCGCTCCCTCCCGTCGGGCCGCGCCCCCTTCCGGCCGTTTGATTCTGCCACGGCCGGGCCAATACGGTCAGCGACGCCTCAGTACCAGTCCGGACACGGCACCCACCGCGGCCGTCCCGGCCAGCGCGAACACGCACACCGAATGCGCCTCCGCAGAGGTATACGCCCCGAAGCCCTCGAGTGACTCAAGCCGGTTCAAGAACAGTGTGCCGAACACCGCGACGCCGATCAGCTGGCCGAGCTGCGTGACGGTGGCGAGCAGACCGCCGGCGTCCGCCGCGTTCTCGGGCGGCACTGTCGCCAGCGCCCGTGTGAGCGTCGGGCTGAAGGCGAGCGCGAGTCCGACGCCCACCCCGGCGTACGCGACGTACAGCGCCGCACCGCCGTCGTCGCCGCCTTCCAGGCCCAGGCCCACGCCCGAGCCCGGCGAGGTGGACCCGCCCGGGACCGAACCGGGCGCCGAGACGCGCGCCGGTGATCAGCAGCACGGAGTAGGTGATGGCGTGTCCGGCGATCACCAGTTGCAGTTCACCGCCCGACGCCCGCAGGTCGGTGCCGATGGCGAGAGCCGCGACGTTCACGATGAACACGTCGAGCACCGCCATGAACGGGGCGGCGAGCACGAGTGCGAGCAGCGGCCGGGGCCGGTTGTCAGTGCCGGGCGCTTTACTGAGGGCACGGCTCGGAACGGGTGTGGGACCCGGTCCCGTCCTGAGTGCGTCGTCATGCCCTTGAGCCTGGCGACGCTCGGGTACGGGTGCCGAGTGCCCGTTGATGCCGGTACTGACAGCACCTGGCAGGGGACGGGCCGCGCGTCGACGATGGGGGATGTGACGATGGGGACAGCACAGCGACGCCGACCCGAGCTGGCCGCCTTCCTGCGCAACAGGCGCGCCCGCGTGACACCGCAGGACGTGGGCATGCCGCCGGGCTTCCGGCGCCGCACCCCAGGGCTGCGCCGCGAGGAGGTCGCCCAGCTCTCGGGCGTGGGGGTCACCTGGTACACGTGGCTGGAACAGGGGCGGCCGATCAACGCGTCCGCAGAGGTCCGGGATGTAGACGGCGCGGCGCACGCGCTGCTGACAAAAGATCCCGCCCCCTGACAGGGGACGGGATCTTCATCAGGCGATCTTTGACAACTCGACAGAGTGTCGGCTGTGGAGCTAAGGAGAATTGAACTCCTGACCTCCTGCATGCCATGCAGGCGCTCTACCAACTGAGCTATAGCCCCTCGCGCCACGCGGCTGAGCCGCGAGGTGTTTCGCCCCGCTCAGCGGGGCGAACAAGAAGAACTTTAGCCTGCGACCTGCCGGAAAGTGAAATCCGGGTCCCGAAGGCCGTGGGCCGCTCAGTCGTCGTCGCCGAGCACCGGTTCCGGGAGGGTGCCTGCGTTGTGCTCCAGCAGGCGCCAGCCCCGGGCGCCCTCGCCGAGGACGGACCAGCAGCAGTTGGAGAGTCCGCCGAGGCTCTCCCAGTGCTGGGCCTCCAGACCGAGGAGACGGCCGATCGTGGTGCGGATCGTGCCGCCGTGGCTGACCACGACGAGCGTGCCGTTGTCGGGGATCTTCTCGGCATGGCGAAGCACGAGGGGGGCGGCGCGGTCGGCGACCTCGGTCTCCAGTTCGCCGCCACCGCGGCGCACCGGCTCACCGCGCTTCCACGCGGCGTACTCCTCGCCGTACCGGGCGATGATCTCCTCGTGCGTCAGCCCCTGCCAGGCGCCCGCGTAGGTCTCCCGCAGGCCCTCCTCGTGGATCACGTCCAGGCCGGTGAGCTCGGCGAGCTCGGCGGCCGTGTTCGCGGCCCGCTGGAGGTCGGAGGCGACGATCGCGTCGGGCTTCAGGGAGGCGAGCAGCCGGGCGGCGCGGCGGGCCTGGCCGACGCCGGTCTCGGTGAGCTCGACGTCCGTGGTGCCCTGGAATCGGCGCTCCGTGTTCCACGAGGTCTGGCCGTGCCGCCAGAGGATGACGCGGCGTCCGCGGCCGGGCTTGCGGCCGGCGCCCGCGGGGGCGGTCACCGCAGCTCTCCGAAGTCGGCGGTGTCCTCCTCGGCCTGCACCTTGGCGTGCTCCTCGGCCTTGCCTCGGGTGGCCTTGGCGTCGGCGGGCAGCTCGATCTCCGGGCAGTCCTTCCACAGCCGCTCCAGGGCGTAGAAGACCCGCTCCTCGCTGTGCTGGACGTGCACGACGATGTCGACGTAGTCGAGCAGGATCCAGCGGGCCTCGCGGTCGCCCTCGCGGCGCACCGGCTTGACGCCGAGCTCCTTGGAGAGCCGCTCCTCGATCTCGTCGACGATCGACTTGACCTGGCGGTCGTTGGGTGCGGAGGCCACGAGGAAGGCGTCCGTGATCGACAGCACGTCGCTGACGTCGTAGGCGATCACATCGTGGGCGAGCTTGTCGGCGGCCGCCTGGGCGGCGGTGGTGATGAGCTCAAGGGAGTGGTCAGTCGCGGTCACTACAAGGCTTTCGGTCGGCGGTCACTGGACATCAAGGGTCTCACGGACCGCCGAGGGCACCCCACGTGATGGTTGCCGCACGTGGGGTGCCGCCCTCGCCGGGGCCCGTCCTCACGAGGACGACGGCTCGTAGTCCTGTCCGAGGACCACGGCGACGTTCGCGCCCGAGGAGACGGTGCCCTTGCCGACGGAGCTGGTGGGCAGGCCCAGGGTCTTGGCGACCTCGGTGGCGTTCTCCTTGTCGGCGGCGTCGGCGTAGACGACCTCGGAGGCGGTCTGGGCGGCGGAGGCGGTGCCGCCCTCCAGGAAGGTGAAGCCGCCGTTGAGGAGCACGACGCGGGCCTTCTCGGTGTTGTCCTTGACGCCGCTGGCGTTCTGGACGGAGACGCTGACGGCCGCGTCCTTGTCCGGGCTCTTCGCGGTGCCGCCGAGCACGTCCTTGACCACGCTCGCGCTGGCCTCGGCGCTCAGCGTGCCGTCGCTCTGCACGGGCATGGCGGCCGTCTTGTAGTCACCGCCCTTGGCGAGGTCGGCGAGCTTGGCGAGGAAGGTGCCGAGGTCCTTGTCGGTCAGCGAGGGATCGAGGATCTGGGCCAGCGTCTGCACGGTGGTGGTCGCGACCGTGGGGTCGGAGGACAGCTTGCGCAGCACACCCTGCATGACCTGGCCGAACCGCTCCAGCTGGGCGTCCTGGGCCTCTCCGGAGGCACGGTAGGTGGCGTAGGCGACGGCCATCTTGCCGCTGAGGGTCTGGCTCTCCCCCTTCTTCACCAGGGGCGCCGCGCCCTTCTTCTTGGCGTCCGGATCGGGCACGTCGGCGTCGGTGTCGACCTCGATGGTGCCGACGAGGTCGACGAGGTTCTGGAGATAGGGGGTGTCCAGGCGCCAGGTGCCCTCGATGCTGGTGCCGAGGACCGTGTCGAGGGCCTCGCGGGTGCCCGCGGAGCCGTCCTCGTCGACCGACTTGGCGAGGGTGGTCGTGGTGCCGTCGTCGTCCGTCACGACGAGGGAGTTGGGCAGCAGGACGGTGGTGCCCTGCTTGGTGGTGGTGTTGTCGACGAGCAGCACCGTGGAGGTGCCGCCCTCGGCGGTGTTGTGCAGGTGGACGACGATCACGTCGCGGCTCTGGGCGCCGGCGGCCGTCGCGGTGCCTGTCGTGCCGTCGGAGGACGACGACAGGCCGGGCAGCTTCCCCGCGAACCAGAGGTAGCCGACACCGCCGACCGCGACCAGCGCGAGGACGACGACCAGGGCGACGACCCGGCTGCGGGCGCGGCGCTTGGCCTCCTCGCGGCGCTCGGTGCGGTTCTCGGTGAACTTCATCCAGTCGATGACGTCCTCGGAGTCACCGTCGGGGTCCTCCACGAACGCGAACTGCTCGGTGCGGTACTCGCGTTCGCCTTCCCCGGCGGGTGCCCCGCCGGGCTCGGCGCGGTGGGCACCGCCGGGCTCGGGCTGCCGGTCCCGGCCGGCGACGTCCGGTTCTTCGACCGGCCCGGCCTGCTGGGGGATGTAGGCGGTCTGCTCGGCGACACGGGGCTGCTGCCCGCTGGCGGCGCTCTGGCCGTAGGGGTCGTAGGGGTCGTAGGACGGCCCCGGCCCGCCGGCCTGCTGGGTACCGGCGGCGTACGGGTCGTAGGGCGGCACGGGTGCCTGCTGACCGGTGCCGTAGGGGTCGTACGCCGGTGGGGGCTGCTGCCCGCCCGTGGCGTACGGGTCGTAGCCGTAGCCCTGCTGCGTGTACGGGTCGTACGGCTGCCGGCCGCCGTACTCCTGCTGCTGCGGAGCCTGTTGGGGCTGGGCCTGCTGAGGCTGGGCCTGCCGGTACACAGGCCGGCCGAACTCGTCGTAGCCGACGAGCTCGTACTGGTCGTCGTGATCGCCGCTGTGTCCCGCGTCGTATCGGTCGTTCACCGGTGCCCCTCTCGGCTCACTCGCCGCGGTACAGCTCGCGCTTGTCGATGTAGCGCACGACTCCGTCCGGCACCAGATACCAGACGGGGTCGCCCTTGGCGACTCTCGCACGGCAGTCGGTGGAGGAGATGGCGAGGGCGGGGACCTCGACGAGCGAGACGCCGCCTTCGGGGAGGCCGGGGTCGGACAGGACGTGGCCCGGCCGGGTCACCCCGATGAAGTGCGCGAGGGAGAACAGCTCGTCCGCGTCCCGCCAGGTCAGGATCTGGCCGAGGGCGTCGGCACCGGTGATGAAGAAGAGATCGGTGTCGGGGTTGAGCGCCTTGAGGTCGCGCAGGGTGTCCGTGGTGTAGGTGGGGCCGCCGCGGTCGATGTCGATGCGGCTGACCGAGAACTGCGGGTTCTCGGCGGTCGCGATGACGGTCATCAGGTAGCGGTCCTCGGCCGGGGAGACCTTGCGGTGGCTCTTCTGCCAGGGCTGGCCGGTCGGGACGAACACCACCTCGTCCAGGTGGAACTGCGCGGCGACCTCGCTGGCCGCCACGAGGTGCCCGTGGTGGATCGGGTCGAACGTTCCGCCCATGACGCCGAGGCGCCGCTTGCCGGGGCTCGACGGGCCGTTGCCCGGGCCGACCGGCAGGGGCTTCCGCCCGCCGCTCACCGGACCGCCGCCGGCCGCACTCGCCGGGCCGATCGCGGCGTCTCTCACCGGACCGCCACCCGCACCCCTCACCGCGTCACCACCGACAGCCCGTGCCGGACCGTTCCCGGCACGAGTCGCCGAGCCGTCGCCGGCACCGCGCGAACCGTCTCCGGTACCGCTCGCCGGACGGTTGCCGGTGCCGCTCACCGGACGGTGGTCCGTGCCGCTCGCCGGATGGTTGCCGGTGCCGCTCGCCGGGCGGTGGTCCGTGCCGTTCGGCGTGTCGTTCGCCGGACCGGTAGGCATGTCCTGCTCTCCCATGCGTGCAGACCCTACCGGCCCGGCCTGAGGGCTCCGGCCGTCAGATCCCCGGACGGCCCGGGCCCGGAGGCCCCGCCGGACCGCCGTCAGGCCCCTGCCGAACTCAGCGGTCGCGGTTGAAACGGGTGGTGATCCACAGCAGCAGCATCAGGATGACGAAGGCCCCGCCGCCGGTCAGCAGGGGACTGAGGCTCTCGTGGTTGCCGCCGTGCTCCCCGCCCTCGGCGGCGACGGTGACCAACTGGGCAGCGGTGCTGTGGAAGCTCATCTTCGGCAGGACCTATCCGGTGTGGGCGGGATAAAGACGTCGGCCCATGGTAAGCGGGTGACACAGGAGCCATCACGCCGACTCCACCGTTGGGGAACCGGGGAACCTTCGTACCGCCTCAGTCGTCCTTCCGCTTGTACCCCCGCAGCAGGAACCACGCGGTCAGCGCGCACCCCAGCATCATCACGATCAGGACGACCCGGAGCAGATTCCCCGCACCTTGCTGTCCGGCGGCGCTCGCGGCCTCGATGAGCCAGGCGGTCCGGGGGGTGTGCTCCATGGCGCGGAACTCCTTCGGTGTAGTGCCCGTCCACGGTATCTCCGCCTAGGCTGGGCTCTGCTTCGGGGGCGCAAAGGACCGCACAACAGTCCGCAAAGGGCCACTCACACGCACATGGGGGAAGACATGTCCGACGGCCACCAGCAGAACGGGCACGAGCACGTGCCGAGCAGGCAGCGCAGGCGCTTCCCGGGGATCTCCTCCCGTGCGTACGAACACCCGGCCGACCGTTCCGCCCTGGTGGCGCTGCGCAAGCTGAGCGGGTTCGACACGGTCTTCAGGGCGCTCAGCGCTCTGCTGCCCGAGCGCAGCCTCAGGCTGCTGTTCCTGTCCGACTCGGTGCGCGTGTCCGACCAGCAGTTCGCGCACCTCAACGACATGCTGCGGGACGCCTGTTACATCCTGGACCTGGAGAAGGTCCCGCCGATGTACGTCAACCAGGACCCCCAGCCGAACGCGATGTGCATCGGCCTGGACGAGCCGATCATCGTCGTCACCACGGGTCTCGTCGAGCTGCTCGACGAGGAGGAGATGCGGGCGGTCGTCGGGCACGAGGTGGGGCACGCGCTGTCCGGTCACTCCGTCTACCGGACCATCCTGCTGTTCCTGACCAGCCTTGCCCTGAGGGTGGCGTGGATCCCGCTCGGCAACCTCGCGATCATGGCGATCGTGACCGCGCTGCGCGAGTGGTTCCGCAAGTCGGAGCTGTCCGCCGACCGCGCCGGGCTCCTCGTCGGCCAGGACCTCCAGGCCTCCATGCGCGGCCTGATGAAGATCGCGGGCGGCAACCACCTGCACGAGATGAACGTGGACGCGTTCCTGAAGCAGGCCGAGGAGTACGAGGCCGGCGGCGACCTGCGCGACTCCGTGCTGAAGATCCTGAACGTGCTGCCGCGCTCCCACCCCTTCACCACCGTGCGGGCGGCCGAGCTGAAGAAGTGGGCCGAGTCCCGTGACTTCCAGCGGATCATGGACGGCCACTACCCGCGGCGCAGCGAGGACAAGGACACCTCGGTGACGGACTCGTTCCGCGAGTCGGCGTCGGCCTACGCCACCAACGTCAAGAGCTCCAAGGACCCGCTGATGAAGCTGGTCAGTGACCTCGCCGGCGGGGCGGGGGACCTGGGCGGCCGGGTGCGGCGCGGCTTCGGAGGCTTCTCGGCCTCGGCGCCGCCGAAAGACCAGCCGCCGACGGACCAGCCGCCGAAGGACACTCCCCCGGGCGGCCAGGACTGATCGACTCCGGACCCCCTGGCCCGGCCCAGGGGACGGGGACCGCGACCGGCCCGGACCCGCACCGACCCGGCCCGGACCCGCACCGACCCGTACCCCGGACCCGCACCGACCCGGCCCGGACCCGCACCGCCCCGTACCCCGGACCCGCACCGACCCGTACCCACGAACGGGCTCCGGTCCTGTGTCACACCCTCGGCTGCGCGCTCGTCGCCAGTGATCCGCACAGGGCCGTCGCGCTGCCGGCCGCGTACGGGTCCGTGCCGGCCGGGCCGCCCGCCTTCGCGCTCTGGCCGGCGAGCAGCGGGTGCAGGCGGTTGGCGGGGTCCTCTGCGCAGGACAGCGGCCCGGCCCGCACGGAGGAGACGACGAGCTGGGCGGTGCGCATCCGCAGGTCGTCGTGGTCGAAGCGGAAGTGCAGCTCGCGCCGGACGGTGAAGAGCGAGGCGCGCGCCCCCTCGTCGGCGTCGATGGGCCGCAGCGCGTAGACGAAGGTGTGGTCCGCGGTGACCTCCAGCGTGGACGCGTCGGTCTCGGCGGCCCGCAGGGTGCCCTGGACGCGGATCTTCCGGTCGGCCAGTTCGGCGTCGGACGGGTCGAAACGAACCAGCCACCCGGTGGGCGCGTGCCGGCCGTCGGCGGCCGGCCGGGTGAAGCTCTGGTCGAACTGGTCGAGTTGGTCCGTGTCGAGGAGGACCCGCACGGAGCGGACCTGCCCGCCGGTGAGGACGTCCGGGTCGAGCGAGGAGCGGACGATGTAGTCCTTGGCGGTGGTCAGGGCGCTCATCACCTGGCTGTCCGAGAAGTGCGCGGTGCGCCGGGCGGCCGGCAGCGGTATCCCCTCGGCGCCGACGCGGTACTGCGCAGCGGGACTGTGCGCGTAGAGCTGCTCGGGGTCGGGGTGGCCGGGCACCTTGCCCTGCGGGGCGAGCGGGATGACGGTCATCCGCAGGGGCTCGGCGGGCTGCCGGGCGGCGGGGGCCTGGTAGGGGTGGCGTACGCCCATGTAGATGGCGGTTCCGAAGGCGATGGCGATCAGCAGGACCAGGACGAGTGCCTGCCGGGAGAGCCCGCGGCGAAGGGGCGGCCTGCGGCGTACGGCGGGCGCGTGGTCGGCGATGCGCTCCTGGGCGGAGAACTCCTGGAGCCGGGCAGCGCGGACGAACGACTCGTCGAAGACGACGGATCGGTACTCGTCCTCACCACCTCCGGGGCCGCCCTCGGGTGTCCCCTCAGGTGGGTCTCCAGGCCCTCCCATGTCTTCAGGGTAGGTCGCCGGGAGCTCAGGTAAACGCCCTGGTACACGACAAGTTCTGACAGGTTCTCACCGGATCCGGCCAGGGTCCGCCGGGCCGTGGTCAGGGCGTGCGCGGGACCGCGGAGGCGGCTGGCTGGGAGTAGTCGGCGGACGCGGACGGCGCCGCCGCGGTGCCCTGTTCCAGGCCGGTGGAGGCGGGTGGCGGAACCTGGTCCCGGTCGTCGGAGGAGGCGCTCCGGTAGACCGCCGCGAAGGCCAGCGCGACCATGCCGATCCCCATCACGAGGGCGAGCAGCCAGGCGACGGGACGGTGCCAGCGGACCGGCTTCCCGTACGTCCCGGAGGTGCCGTAGCGGCCTTCGAAGACGTCGGTGTCGTCGGTGTCGTCGGTGTCGTCCGGGTCGTCGAGGTCCGGATCATGGCGGAAACCGCTGAGGCCGTCGGGGCCGAAGCCGTCCTCGTAGTGCTCGCCGCCGCGTGCGCGGCGGGTCTCGGCCTCGGAGGCCTCCGCTCTCGCCTGCGCGGCGGCCAGGAGGCGTTCCACGGCGGTCGGCTCGTGCACCACGGCCGCCCGGACGAAGCCCTCGTCGAAGACCACGGAGGCGAACTCTTCGTCCGACACCCCGCGGTCGTGGTCGTCGTCGGGCTCCCAGCCGTCAGGGAACGGCGTACCCCCCACGTCCTCCGGCACGAATCCAGAGTAGACCTGGGGGGTCAATTTGGGCAGACGGTATGGAAATTCATCCGGTGGGTGAGACGGCCCCGCGGCGGCACGGGCCGGCGCCCGGCGTGCGCGCCGAGCGCGTGCTCCGTGCCGGAACCGGGTCCGTGCGCCTCAGCGCCGTACGTGTCCGTCCCCGGTGACGATGTACTTCGTGCTGGTCAGCTCGGGCAGGCCCATCGGGCCGCGGGCGTGCAGCTTCTGGGTGGAGATGCCGATCTCCGCGCCGAAGCCGAACTGGCCGCCGTCCGTGAACCGGGTGGACGCGTTGACCGCGACCGTCGTGGAGTCGACCAGCTGGGTGAAGCGGCGGGCCGCCTGCTGCGAGGTGGTGACGATCGCCTCGGTGTGGCCGGAGGTCCACAGCCGGATGTGCTCGACCGCCCGGTCGAGGGAGTCGACGACCGCCGCGGCGATGTCGTACGACAGGTACTCGGTCTCCCAGTCCTCCGGCGTGGCCTCGACGACGGTGGCCTTGGAGTCCTCGGCGTACGCCAGCACCCGCTCGTCGGCGTGCACGGTCACGCCCGCCTCGGCGAGGGCGTCCAGGGCGCGCGGCAGGAACGCGGGGGCGATGTCCTGGTGGACGAGGAGGGTCTCGGCGGCGTTGCAGACGCTGACGCGGTGCGCCTTGGAGTTGATCAGGATGTCGATCGCCATGTCGAGGTCGGCGTGGGCGTCGACGTAGACGTGGCAGTTGCCGGTGCCGGTCTCGATGACCGGGACGGTGGACTCGGCGACGACGGTCCGGATGAGGGAGGCGCCGCCGCGCGGGATCAGCACGTCGACCAGGCCGCGGGCGCGCATCAGCTCGCGCACGCTCTCGCGGCTCTCGCCGGGTACCAGCTGCACGGCGTCGGCGGGCAGCCCGGCCCCGCCGACGGCGTCGCGGAGCACCCTCACGAGCGCGCTGTTCGACTCGTACGCGGAGCCCGAGCCGCGCAGCAGCACCGCGTTGCCGGACTTCAGGCACAGGGCGGCGGCGTCGACGGTGACGTTCGGGCGGGCCTCGTAGATGATGCCGACGACCCCGAGGGGGACGCGGACCTGGCGCAGGTCGATGCCGTTGGGCAGGGTCGAGCCGCGGACGACCTCGCCGACCGGGTCGGGCAGCGCGACGACGTCCCGCACGTCGGAGGCGATGGCCCGCACCCGCTCCGGGGTGAGGGTCAGCCGGTCGATGATCGCCTCGCTGGTGCCCGCCTGGCGGGCCTTGGCGATGTCCTTGGCGTTGGCCTCGACGATCTCGCTCGTACGGACCTCCAGCGCGTCCGCGATGGCGAGCAGCGCGTCGTCCTTCTCGGCCCGCGGGAGCGGGGCGAGGTCGGCGGCGGCGGCCTTGGCGCGGTAGGCGGCCTGGGTGACCGGGGACATGGCGTCGTACGGCGAAAGCGTGGTCATAAGGGAAGCCTAGTGCGCCACGCGGATGCGTCCACCGCTCATCCCACACCCCGAGACAAGCCCCGCAGAGCTCGCAGACCTCTCAAAAGGGGTGCACGCCCACCGGGGTCGCCGGCGCCGGCCCGTACCCCTCGGAGATGCGCTGGTGGTAGGTCTGGCGGTCGATGACCTCCAGGCCGACGATCTCCCACGGCGGAAGCCCCGCGGTCTGCCGGTGCTCGCCCCACAGGCGCAGGGCGACGGCGGCCGCGTCGTGCAGGTCGCGGGCCTCCTCCCAGTACCGGATCTCCGCGTGATCGTTGGCGTACCTGCTGGTCAGCAGGAAGGGGTGGTCGTGGGCGAGCTGTTCGAGGGCGCGCCGGACCTCCTTGAGCGGTGCCTCGTCGCCGGAGACGCTCAGGGTGACGTGCCACAGGCGCGGCAGGTCCGCGGGCTCCCCGCCCTCGTAGCGGTCACCGGCCGCGACGCTGGTCAGGGCACGTTCCTCGCCGGGCACGCGCGCGGAGGCACCACCGGTACCAGCGCGGGACGCCGCCGCCCCAGGGCGCACTCGTCTCACGACGGCCTCCTTCACGCACAGATCGACCCCGGGGGTCGGGCAATGTATCCCTGGGACAAAGTTGAGCAGGCCGCAAGGGCTCGTGGGGCGGTTTTGCGGAACGTCCACCTCAGGGCGACGCTGTTGTCAGGTCGTTCACCCCGTTTTCGGGCGCCGCGTGCGGTAATGCGGACGAAGGGTGGTGTGATGCGCCGCGATGCGGGGGGTGCGCGGCGTGAGGCGAGGGGTGGGCGGGGGGTGCGCGGCGTGATGCGGGTGCGCGGGCCGTGGTGTCCGGCGTCCGGGTGCCCCACTGCGCGCTACGGGTGCAGGATCACCAGATCGTCCCGGTGCACGACCTCGCGCTCGTACGCGGGGCCCAGCTCGCGGGCGAGTTCCCGGGTGGAGCGGCCGATGAGCCGGGGGATCTCCTTGGCGTCGAAGTTGACGAGCCCACGGGCCACCGCGTGCCCCGCGCCGTCCCGCAGTTCGACGGGGTCGCCCGCGACGAACCCGCCCTCCACGGAGGCGATCCCGGCCGGCAGCAGCGATGTACGGCGGTCGACGACCGCGCGCACCGCGCCGTCGTCCAGCGTCAGCGCCCCCTGCGGGGTGGACGCGTGCTGCAACCACAGCAGCCGGTCGGCGGAGCGCTTGCCGGCGGGGTGGAAGTAGGTGCCCGTGTCCCCGCCGGACAGCGCGTCGGTCGCGTGGACCGTGCTGGTGAGGACCACCGGGATGCCGGCGGCGGCCGCGATCCGGGCGGCCTCGACCTTGGTGACCATGCCGCCGGTGCCGACGCCCGCCTTCCCGGCGCTGCCGATCTGCACACCGGCGAGGTCCGCGGGCGTGCGCACCTCCGCTATCCGCGAGGTGCCCGGCTTGGCGGGGTCGCCGTCGTAGACGCCGTCCACGTCGGAGAGCAGCACCAGGAGGTCGGCGTGGACGAGGTGGGCGACCAGGGCGGCGAGCCGGTCGTTGTCGCCGAAGCGGATCTCGTCGGTGGCGACGGTGTCGTTCTCGTTGACGACCGGCAGGGCGCCCATCGCCAGCAGTTTGTCGAGGGTGCGGGAGGCGTTGCGGTGGTGGGCGCGGCGGCTCATGTCGTCGGAGGTCAGCAGCACCTGGCCGACGCGGATGCCGTAGCGGGCGAAGGAGGCGGTGTAGCGGGCCACCAGCAGGCCCTGGCCGACGCTGGCGGCGGCCTGCTGGCGGGCCAGGTCCTTGGGGCGGCGGCGCAGGCCCAGCGGGGCGAGACCGGCGGCGATGGCGCCGGAGGAGACCAGGACGATCTCTCTCTCCCCGCCGCTGCGGCTCTTGGCGAGGACGTCGACCAGCGCGTCGACCCGGTCGGCGTCCAGGCCGCCGGAGGCGGTGGTCAGCGACGAGGAGCCCACTTTGACGACGATCCTGCGGGCCTCGCTCACGGCCTGCCTTGCCCCTGCCACGTGCCTGCCCCACTTCCTTGCCGAGTGTCCTCAATCTACGGGAACAGGGGGCGGCCTCGCGTGCGCGTTCCATCCGCCGGACGCGGGGGCGGCCGCCGCACGCCCCGGCGGAGGGGACCCGGACGCGCCGCGCCCCGCCCTCCCCGGCAGCGGGCGCCCGCCGTCCCATTACCGCCGCCCGGTCAAGGGCGTTGTCCAGGGAGCCCGACATCGAGCCCTTGGAGTGAGCGCAGTGCCCCTACCTCTCCCCCGCCGATGGTGCGCCGCAGGGCTGCCGCGCCGGCAGCTCCTGGTCAAGGCGCTCGTCGTGGCCGTCCTCGGAGCCGCGTTCGCCGCCCAGGCCGTGGCGGCCCTGCGTCCGCACGTCCCGCTGCTGCTCGCCGCCACGGCCGTCTCGCTGGCCGTGGAGGGCGTCCTGTACCGGTGGCAGCGGGGCATGCTGTCGCTGTTCGCCAAGTCGCACGCGGACCTCACGGTCCGGCATGTGCTGCGGGACCTGCTGCTGGTCGTCGGCCTGCTGCGGGTCGGCGAGCAGGACCGGGAGACGGCGTACGCCCCGCTGGTCGCCGGGCTGCTCGTCTTCTACGCGCTGCACTGCGCGATCCAGGCGCTCTCGGTGCTGGTCCGCCGCACCCGCACGCTGCCGGTGGTCACCCGCAACATCGACGCCGGCGCCCTGCGCCTGTCGCCGGCCCCGCCCGTGCTGCTGCGCCGCCCCGGCCACCGGCTGCTGGCCTACGGTCTCCCGTCGACGGCCGGTCTGCTGGCCACGGCGGCCACGGGGGAGCCCGGCTGCGCGGCCCTGGGCGTGTCGGTGTCCCTGGGCCTCGCGCTGACGGGCCTGTTCGACCTTCTCGTACGGCTGTTGCCGAGCCGGCGTCCGGCGGGCGAGCAGGAGGTGCTGGACTGGTTCGACGCGTGGCTGGCCGAGTACCGGCCGACCGTGGGCCTGTACTTCTCCGGCGGGGCGTCCTCGGCGTACCAGGCGAACATGTGGCTGGAGCCGCTCGCGAAGCTCCAGGGCCGGCCGCTGATCGTGCTGCGCGAGAGGTTCATGGTGCAGAAGATCACCGCGACCGACGTGCCGGTCGTCTGCCTGCCGAAGGTGTCCACGCTGATGCGGCTGGAGCAGTCCTCGCTCCAGGTGCTCATCCATCCCTCGAACTCGGGGAAGACCTCGCAGGTCCTGCGCATCCCCACCCTCAAGCACGCCTTCGTCAACCACGGCGAGAGCGACAAGCTGTCCTCGTGCAATCCGTACGCGAAGGCGTACGACGAGGTGTGGGTGGCCGGTCCCGCGGCCCGCGAGCGGTACGCGACGGCCGAGGTGGGCGTCGAGGACAAGGACGTGGTGGAGATCGGCCGCCCGCAGCTGGAGGCCGTCCGGCCGTACGCGGGGCCGCCGGCGGGAGCGTTCACGACCGTCCTGTACGCGCCCACCTGGGAGGGCTGGGACGGCAACCCCGGCAACACGTCGGTGATCGGGGCCGGCGAGAACCTCGTCCGGGCGCTGCTCGCGGATCCGGGCGTACGGCTGCTGTACAAGCCGCATCCGCTGACCGGGTCGGTGGATCCGCGGGCGGGGGCGGCGGATCTGCGGATCCGGGAGCTGGTGCGGGCGGCGAACCGGCGGCGCGCCGGGCAGCGGCCGTCCGCGCACGGTGACCTCGCGGCGCTCACGGCGGAGTTGGACCGGCTCACCGCGGCCTCCTTCCGGACCGCGGCGGACCAGGCCGAGCGGATGCTGGCGCAGTCCACGCCCGAGCCGGGGCGTGCCGAGGCGGTGGCGCGGGCGACAAAGGCCTGGGAGGAGGCGTACTGGGCGTCGCTGCCGGAGGGGGAGCACCAGATCGTCACCGACGCGCGGCCCGCGCTGTACGCCTGCTTCAACCAGGCCGACCTGCTGGTGAGCGACGTGTCGAGCGTGGTCAGCGACTTCCTGGCGAGCGGGAAGCCGTACGCGGTGGCCAATACCAGCGGCCTGCCGGAGGAGGCGTTCCGCGAGACGTTCCCGACGGTTCGCGCGGCGACCGTGCTGACGCCGGACGCGGCCGGGGTGGCCCGGCTGCTGGACGCGGTACGGCATCCGGAGCGGGACGAACTGGCCGAGGCCCGCGCCGAGTTGAAGCGGTACCTGCTGGGGCCGGACGAGCCGTCGTCGCAGGCCCGCTTCGACGAGGCGGTGGGGACGCTGTGTTCGGCGGCCCGGCGGCACCGGGCCCGGATGGCGGCGCGGCTGGCGGCGGAGCTTCCCGCTCAGCGCCGGGAGACGCCCGTGCCGGGGCCCGTCACGCGGCCACGGTGAACCGCGCGGGCAGCGCCCGGCGGGCCTTGCGGGCCGCGCGGCGCAGGAAGGAGTCGATCACGCTTTCCCGGTAGCCCGGGAAAGCCTTGGCCTCCCGCCTGTCGGCGAGGTACACGGAGTCGGGGATGCCCGCCGCGGCGTCCCGGAAGTGCGGGTAGGCGAGATAGAGGCGGCGCCCCCTCTTCTCCACGAGGGCGGGGGCCTGCTTCTTGCTCCGGACGAACTCCACGACCTCCAGGAGGAGATCGGGCCGCTGGGCCGCCACCAGGTGCAGCCTCAGCCGCTCGTGGACCCGCAGGCGGCGGGCGACGTCGTCGTTCCAGTAGGCGTCCATCAGCGGCTTCGCCAGCTCGAACTTGTGCCGCCGTGTCTCTTCGCTGTCGGTGAGGAACTTCGGGCCGAACTGCGGCAGCAGCGTCACGAGGAACGGACGGACCATGAGCACGTCCCGCTTCGGACCCGGAGGGAGCATCGTCGCGATCAGGGTCGTCAGGGCGCGCGCGGAGTCGAAACGCAGGGTGTAACTCCCGCTCCGCGTCACGTGTTTGCCGTCCTCGCGGCCCACCAGGTAGTAGCAGGTGTAGTCGGCGAGCACGGACACGCCGTCCGCCCGCAGATACGCCTCCATCGTGAACAGCGCGTCCTCGCCGGTCCACAGGGACTCGTCGAACCGCATGCGGTGACGTTCCAGCAGCGCGCGGCGGAACAGCTTCTGCGCGCTCAGCGTGAACTTGATGTTGGAGGAGAAGACGTCGGTACGCGTCAGCGTCCGGCCCCACATCGACGTCGGCGCACCGCGGTTGACACCCTCGACCCTGCCGAGGACGACGTCCGTGCCGTTCTCGTCGGCCATGGCGACCATCCGCTGAAGGGCCTCCGGGCCGAGCCGGTCGTCGGCGTCGAGGAAGAAGACGTACCGCCCCGCCGCCTTGCCCAGACCGACGTTGCGCGGGCCGCTCGGGCCGCCGGAGTTGTCCTGCCGGATCACGGTGACCGGCATGGCGGCGCGGGCCGCGAACTGCTCCAGGTACTCCCCCGTACCGTCCGTGGAGCCGTCGTCCACGGCGATGACCTCGATGCGGGTCGGGTCGATGGTCTGCGCCTCCACGGATGCCAGGCACTCGACCAGATACGGCATCGCCTCGTACGCACCGATGATCACGGTCACATCAGGCTGCGCAACGGTCACGCTTCCCCCTCGTCACGAAGAATTCCCCCTGTATCGCCTCACTGGCGAGCTGCTAGACGGCCTGCCGTGAGAAGCGGTTGCCCCTGCGCCAGGTATGGCTGTCCCAGCTCACATGGCGAATCGACAGGTCCGGGTTCGCAGGGACGCCCTTGAATACGCGGCAGGGCCCGGTTTTCGAGGATCACTCCTCGAAAACCGGGCCCTGACCGGAAGCGAGCGGACTCAGCCCGCCGTCACACCGTCCGCCTCACCGGCCGCCGACGCCCGCTGGACGGGCACCGCGCCCGCCAGTTCCTCGGCCTCCGCGGCTCCCGCGTCCGCCGTCGTGTCCTCCGCGGCCGCGGCCGCCGCCCGCGACTCCTGGCCGGCGTTGCGCGTCTCGGCCTTCACCGCGAGGTTCGCCACCGCGGTGTTGAACTGCTCGATCGAGGTCGGCTGGTCGGGGCCCAGCAGGTACTGCTTCAGCTCGGTCCGGTCCCCGGCCAGCGGGTCGGCCGCCGGGTCGCGGACCGCGTCCAGCAGTCCGCCCAGTTCGGCCGCGCTGTTGGACAGGATCACCGCGGCGCGCACGGCCGTGTTCTGCCGCTTGAACTCCTCCACGCCCAGTTCGGCGGAGTCCGTGACCGCGTACGGCTTGCCGCTCGCGATGAAGTCGGAGACCACGCTGGAGATGTCGGAGACCATCGCGTCGGAGACGTTGAAGCAGTCGTACAGGCGCGGTTC
Organism: Streptomyces sp. NPDC003011; assembly: GCF_053591515.1. NCBI lineage: Bacteria > Bacillati > Actinomycetota > Actinomycetes > Kitasatosporales > Streptomycetaceae > Streptomyces > Streptomyces sp. NPDC003011. Next base: position 18,576 of record NZ_JBSFTY010000036.1, on the reverse strand, counting down.
GGCGCCCGTGATGACCCGGTGCTCCCAGGTGCCGAAGGACCGCCAGTACGCGTCGTTCCACTCGGCCCGCAGCCGGGCGATCTCCTCGTGCCTGGTGACGTCGACCAGGCCGTCGCGGGAGGCCTCGGCCTCGTCGCCCTTCTCCCCGCCGCTGCCGGCCAGTTCGGCGATCCGGGCCTCGATCCGGGCCAGGTCCGCCTTGGCCCGCGCCTGGGCGGAGGTGTCGGCGGTGAAGCGCGGGTCGGCGGCCCGCTCGGCGGCGGCCTTCTCCACCAGGGCGGTGACCCGCCGGTGCGCGGCGCCGGCCTCGGCGCTGACGGTGCCCGTGAAGGGGTGCGGCTTGTACAGCACCCGGACCGGCGGGTCGGCCTTCACCAGCTTCTTCACGATGTTCTCGCCGGCGAGAACGAGCGAGGTGTTGCCCGGGTTGCCGTCCCAGCCCTCCCAGGTGGGCGCGTACAGCACGGTCGGGACACGGCCCTCGGGCACGCCCTGCCAGGTCTGGATCGGCGCCAGCTGCGGGCGGCCGACCTCGACGATGTCGTCATCGCGGACACCGACGTCGGCGATGGCGTAGCGGTCGCGGCCCGCGCGGCCGGCCGTCCACACCTCGTCGTACACCTTGCTGAACGGGTTGACACTGGCCAGCTTGTCGCTGTCGCCGTGGCCGATGAAGACGTGCTTCATGGTCGGGACGCGCAGCAGGTGGATGTTCTTGCCGACGTTCGCCGCGTACAGCGCGACCCGCACCGTCGACAGGTCCATGTTCATCAGGTGCACCCCTCCGGGCACGCAGATGACCGGGACAGTGGTGGGGGCCAGGTTCGCCAGGATGACCCGCTCGCGCAGGATGATCAGCGGCTTGGAGTCCAGCTGCTCCATGGTCTCCAGCCACATGTTGACCTGGTAGGCGGAGTCCTTGGAGCCGGAGAAGTACAGCACCGTCTCGGGCCGGTACTCGCTCAGCCAGTCGTCGACCGCGGCCAGCACCTTCTCGGCCTTCGGCGGGATCTTGCGGCCGCGCACGTACGGCATCAGCGCGAGGACGTACAGCGTGCCGAGGACCAGGGTGGCGCCTATGCCGACGAACGCGGCCACAGCCGACTCCGTGCCCGCGGAGATGAGTATGCCGACCACGGCCGCGAGGTCGAGGTGCAGCATCTTCTCGGCGGAGCGGTCGAGCAGGTGCTTCGACGGGGCGTCCGGGATGCGGATGCGGGAGGCCAGGTCGACGTTGCGGGTGGCGACCGGCATCCGGCGGCGGTTGCGGATCAGGGTGACCAGCGCGCCGTGCGGGGCCTGGAGGCCGTAGAACGCGATGAAGCAGGCGGTCGTCCCGTAGAAGATCAGGTTGTCGGAGAGGGAGAGGCGGGCCAGCAGCAGGATCAGCAGGAGCTGCCGGATCAGGAAACGGATCGACAGGCCGGCGCGCACCTTGCTGAGGCGGTTGATCAGATAGCTGCCCTTGCGGTGCAGATAGTGGTCCGCCAGGTACGTCACGGCGGTCGCGGCCGCGAAGGCGGGAACGCTCGGGACGAGCGCGGCCAGCATGATCGCGGGGAAGCCCGCCATCATGAGGACCGCCGCGGCCAGTTCGGCCGCGCTGCCCACCCGGGCGACGCGAATAGCGGTGGATATCACGGAGAACCTGCTCTGGGAGGGGTGCCGGTTGTGAAAGCCGAAAAAGTCCGGAAATGGAATGGTGAAGACCCTGGGAACTTTACGGACTCAGGCCCCTGCGAATGTGCCGTGAACGGGCAGCCGCAGAGGCCTGAACAACAGAAGACTATTTGCCGGTGATTATGCCACGCCGTCCTGCCGGTCCAGCACACTGGCCAGCGCCGCGTCGAATCCGGAGGCCAGGCCGGCCGACGCCGTCGGGTCCTGCTGGCGGACGTCGATGACGTGTCCGGTCAGCTCGGACAGCAGCACGTCGAGCGAGGTGCGGGCCACGGCCTCGGAGGAGAGCAGGGTGCCCGCCGGCTCCTGGCCGAACGCCTTGGTGCGCATCGGGGTCGCGGTGCGCTCGGGGTTGATGCAGTTGACGCGGACGCCGTCGCCGGCCCACTCGTCGGACAGGGCCTGGGTGAGGTTCACCATGGCGGCCTTGGTCGAGGAGTAGAGGCTGTACTCGGCGCGTCCCCGGGTGTAGCTGCTGGAGGTGTACAGCAGCAGCTGCCCCTTGGTCTCGGACAGGTACTTGTACGACGAGCGGGCGATCTGCACCGGGGCCAGGTAGTTCACCTTCAGCGCTTCCTCGATGGTCGCGTTGTCGGTCTCGGCGAGCTTGCCGATGCGCAGCACGCCCGCCGTGTTGACGACGTAGTCGATGCGGCCGGTCTCGGCGTACGCCTTGGACAGCGCGTCGTCGACCTCCTCCGGGTTCTCGACGTGCGTGCCGGTGGTGGAGCGGCCCAGCGCGTACACCTTCGAGCCGTAGGACTCGGCGAGTTCGGCGATGTCCTTGCCGATGCCGTACGAACCGCCGAAGACGACGACCGTCCTGCCGGTCAGCAGCTCGCGGTAGGCCTCCTCGGAGACCTGCTCGGGCGCGGCGGTGGAGGCGAGCTGGAACAGCTTGTCGGCGATGAAGACGTCGACGGGCTGGGTGACCTTCATGTTGTACTCGTCGCCCGCGACGACGTGGATCGGCACGTCCGGGAGGTACTTGAGCACGACCGAGCAGTCGTCCGTGGCCTGGAAGTTGGGGTCGCCGGCGGCGACCTGGTAGGCCCGGCGGATCGTGGACAGCTTGAACGCCTGGGGCGTCTGGCCGCGGCGCAGCCGGGAGCGGTCCGGGATCTCGGTGATGAACTCGCCGTCGTCGCCGTGCGTGCGGGTGACGATGATGGTGTCCGCGGACGGGATGGCCACGTCGACGGCCTGAAAGCGCTCCAGCGCCGTGACGCAGTCGTCGATGACGCGCCGCGACAGCAGGGGACGCACGGCGTCGTGGAACAGGACGTTCACGTCCTCGCCGTCGGCCAGCCCCTCACCCAGGGCGGCGATGGCGCGCTCGGTGGTCTCGTTCCGGGTGGCACCGCCCTCGATGATCTTCGTGACCTTCTGGAACCCGGCCTTGGCGACGATCTTCTCGATGTCGGGCACGTAGCCCGGTGCCATCAGCACGATGATGTCGTCGATCGAGTCGGCCTGCTCGAAGGTGGTCAGGGTGTGCTCGATGACTGCCTTGCCGGCGATCTTCAGCAGCTGCTTGGGGATCGACAGACCCACCCGCTGGCCGGTGCCACCGGCCAGGATCACTGCGGTGGTACGGGGCTTGGCTATGTGCTGTGACACAGGTTGACCTACCTTGGGACGACAGGGAACGCCGAAATGGTCCCACTCTTAGTTACCGCAGTGCAAGGTGAGCGCCGTTCGCCGCATATGTGCGCGCCATCTGTCATTCACCTTGCACCCCTGGTGATTGGGCGGGCCGCCGCGGACACCCCGGGAATTGCTGTGAGTAACTCCACAGGCATCAGGCATTGCTGAGTGTGACGTCCGGTTCCCCTCAGCGCCGCCGCAGCTTCTTCAGGCACCGGTGTCCCAGCACCCTCACGAGTTCCTTCGACGAAGTCTGGTGCACCGTACGGGCCTTGGCGGGCGCGGTGTGCCGGATGGGCGCCGCCGCGGCCGCCGCGAGGGCGCCGTACAGCGCCCGGGCCGCCACCTCGGGTGCGATCAGCGGATCCGCGGGCACCTCGCCGGCCGGACGCGGTACGGCGGACAGCAGCGCCGGGTCGCCCAGCACGCGCACGCCCGTCGCGCCGATCCGCCCGGCCATCTCGGCACCGATCCCGGCGGCGGCCTCGACGGCCCACTGCGGGGTGCCGATCCTCACGTCGCGCGGACCGGGGGTGTGTGTGTTCTTCATGTGCATCACCGCGCCGCAGCGGACGAGCTGCGAATAGAGCTCCTCCGGGAGTCCATTGCCGCGGAATTCCTTATTAAGATTCCGCAGCATTTCGGTCTCGGGGAGGGTGAGGGATCGATTCGACGCGTCCGGAACCGGTTGCAGCAGATTCTCCGGCAGCCCGAGAAGCCGCTCGAAGGTGCGCAGCAGACCGCCCCGGTCGCGGTCGTCGACCACGACGACGGTGACCCGCTCCGGCCCGACCACCCGGGCCCAGCGCTCCACGAGGCGGTCGTGCCGGTGCCGGCGCCAGAAGCTGGGGTTGGGCTGCTCGTACGGGGCCTTGCGGAGCATGTGCTCCAGCCAGTCCTCGTAGCTCATCCGCAGGCCGTTCTGCACGTACTGCTGCCACTGCGAGGGCATGATCTTCGCCAGCGGGCGCAGGGTGACCAGGACGTGCAACCGGTCGCCGCCGAGTTCCCCGGCCACCCGCGCGATGGTCTCGTCGTCCGGGGCGTCGGCGAAGAACTCGCTGCTGATGACCGACGTGCGGCGGCCGGTGGCGTCCACCTGCTCCAGCAGGCGCCGCCAGTGCCGCTCGGTGGGCCTGGTGTCGCCGATCATCCCCGGGCGGGCACAGGCGGCCAGAACGGCCTCCATGGGGTGCCGGGTGGCGGCCGGGAAGGCGACGCCGTGCTCGGCCATCGTCTCCTTCGCCGCGAAGAGCGCGCCCTGGACGGCGGTCGTGCCGGTCTTGTGCGGGCCTATGTGCAGCAGCCGGGTGCCGGCGGGCAGCGGGGCGATCTCAGCGTTCGCCGCGGGGGCGCCGGTCGCTGCGGGGGCGCCGCTCGCCGGGGTGTCGTGTCTCGTACAGTCCGTCTCCATAGTCAGAGGACGGTAAGAGAGGTTCCTGAGACTGGGCTGAGAGAGCCTGGGACCGGGCTGAGAGAGACCTGGGACATCGATGGGTCCCAGGTCCCAGGTCTCCACCGGTCCTTCGCCGCCTCAGACCACCCTGACGCCCGGCCTGCCCGCGTCCACCCGCAGTCTGGCCAGCGTGCGGGGCGTGGACTTCGGCCGGAGCACCGTGTCGACGATCCGGACCTGCGCGTCGATGCGGTCGCGGCGGATGTCGAAGAGGTGGTAGCCGCGGTGCGCGTCCAGCAGTTTCCAGTGCGGGTTGTCCGCCATCAGCGGGTCCCACTGCCTGCGGAAGGCGGCCTGGTCCTGGTCGCCGTTGCTGGAGATGGAGGTGCCGACGAACTCGGCGCCCACCGTGGCGGACGTGGGCCTGGCGTAGTCCTCCCTGAGGTCGCTGACCATCGTCAGGTGCCGGTCGCCGGTGAGCACGACGGGGTTGCGCACGTTCCTGAACTGCTTGAGCAGCGCGTTGCGTTCGGCCTGGTAGCCGTCCCAGGCGTCGTAGTACCAGAGCTTGCCCTCGCCGATCTTCAGGTCGGTCTCGGCCATCATGATCTGCGAGGCGATCAGGTTCCAGCGGGATGGTGAGCCGCGCAGTCCCTTGAGCAGCCACATCTTCTGCTCGGCGCCGAGCATGGTGAGCGACGGGTCCTGTGCGCCGGCCTGGCTGGTCGCCTGGTCGCTGCGGAACTGCCGGGTGTCCAGCACGTTGAGCCGGGCCAGGCGGCCGAAGTCCAGACGGCGGTACATCCGGATGTGCGGTCCGTTCGGCACGGCCGTCGCGCGCACCGGCATGTGCTCGTAGTACGCCTGGTAGGCCGCGGTCAGCCGGGCCACGAACGCGTTGTGCGCCTGCTTGTCCGGGTCCTGCGGGATGTCGCCGGCGAAGTCGTTGTCGACCTCGTGGTCGTCGAAGGTGACCACGAAGGGCGCGTTGGCGTGCATCTCGGCGAGGTCCGGGTCGCTGCGGTACTGGGCGTACCGGTTGCGGTACTGGGTGAGGCTGGACGGCTCACCGGTGCCCTCGTGCCGTCGTACGGCCGTGGCCGACGGCGACGACTCGTAGATGTAGTCGCCGACGAACAGGACGACGTCCGGGTCCTGGGCGAGCATGTCGGCGTACGGCGTGAAGTAGCCGTGCTGCCAGTTCTGGCAGGAGGCGAGCGCGACCCGCAGGCCGCCTGGCGAACTGGTCGCGGCGGGGGCGGTGCGGGTGCGGCCGACGCGCGAGAGCTGCCCGTCGGCACGGAAGCGGTACCAGTACGTGGCGCCCGCGCGCAGACCCCGGACATCGACGTGAACGCTGTGCCCGTACGTGGGCCGCGCCTGGGCGGTGCCCCGGCGGACGACCTTTCTGAACCGCTCGTCCTCGGCGACCTCCCACTGCACGGGCACCGCGGAGTTCGGCATGCCGCCGCCGTTCAGCGGGTCGGGAGCGAGCCGCGTCCAGATCACCACGCCGTCCGGCAGCGGGTCACCGGACGCCACGCCGAGGCTGAACAGGCCGTCGGGCAGCGCGGTCCCGGCGGCTCGGGCGGTGTCCGGCAGCCACAGCTGGGCGGAGGCCGCGGCGCCGAGGACGGCGGCTCCGGTGGCCAGGAATCGGCGTCGGTCGGGCGATGGTGCTCCGGTCATCGGGCGAACTCCCCTGCCTCGCTTGCCTCGTGGACAGGGGAAGCTCACGCCGTGGGGCGGTCCGCCCGCTGAACGCAGACCTTCGCGTGCATGACAGGTGGAGAGACAACAAGAGACCCGTTGCGACACGGGAACCACACGATGAACGCGGGTTGGTCGCAACGGGTCCTGCAGCCGTCAGTGTGCGGAGAACGGACGGTTGTTCAGTCGGAATTCAGAACGGTGCGGGGCTCCGGAACGGCTAGAACGGCTCGAAGTCGTTGAACTCCTGCGCCGCGTCGTCCCGTTCCGCCTGCTTGTCCCGGCGGCGCTGCGCGGCGGGCCGCGGCTCCTCCAAGCGGTGGTCCTCGCCACGGCGGCCCAGCATCTCGGCGCCGGCCATCACCGTCGGCTCCCAGTCGAAGACGACCGCGTTGTCCTCGGGTCCGATGGCGACCCCGTCGCCGGACCGGGCGCCCGCCTTCATCAACTCCGCTTCCACACCGAGGCGGTTGAGCCGGTCGGCGAGGTAGCCGACGGCCTCGTCGTTGCTGAACTCGGTCTGGCGCACCCAGCGTTCGGGCTTCTCGCCGCGCACCCGGAACAGGCCGTCGTCCTCCTTGGTGACGGTGAAGCCCGCGTCGTCCACGGCCTTGGGCCGGATGACGATCCGCGTGGCCTCCTCCTGGGGCTTGGCGGCCCGCGCCTGGCCGACCATCTCGGCCAGCGCGAACGACAGTTCCTTGAGCCCGGTGTGCGCCACCGCCGACACCGCGAAGACCCGGTAGCCCCGCGCCTCCAGGTCCGGCCGCACCATCTCGGCGAGGTCCTTGCCGTCCGGTACGTCGATCTTGTTCAGGACGACCATGCGGGGACGGTTGCCGAGGCCGCCGTACTCCTTCAGCTCGGCCTCGATGATGTCGAGGTCGGAGACCGGGTCGCGGTCGGACTCCAGAGTCGCCGTGTCCAGCACGTGCACCAGCACACTGCACCGCTCGACGTGGCGCAGGAACTCCAGGCCGAGGCCCTTGCCCTGGCTGGCGCCCGGGATGAGTCCCGGGACGTCGGCGATGGTGTAGACGGTGGAGCCGGCGGTGACGACGCCGAGGTTCGGCACGAGGGTGGTGAACGGGTAGTCGGCGATCTTCGGCTTCGCGGCGGAGAGCACGGAGATCAGCGAGGACTTCCCGGCGCTCGGGTACCCGACCAGCGCCACGTCGGCGACCGTCTTCAGCTCCAGGACGATGTCCTGGGCGTCACCCGGCTCGCCGAGCAGCGCGAATCCGGGCGCCTTGCGCCGCGCCGACGCCAGCGCCGCGTTGCCGAGCCCGCCCCGGCCGCCCTGCGCGGCGACGTACGACGTCCCGTGCCCGACCAGGTCGGCCAGCACGTTGCCCGCCTTGTCCATCACGACCGTGCCGTCCGGCACCGCCAGCACCAGGTCCTGCCCGTCCTTGCCGGAGCGGTTGCCGCCCTCGCCGGGCTTGCCGCTGGTGGCCTTGCGGTGCGGGGAGTGGTGGTAGTCGAGGAGGGTGGTGACGGACTGGTCGACCGTGAGGATCACGTCACCGCCGCGTCCGCCGTTGCCGCCGTCGGGTCCGCCGAGCGGCTTGAACTTCTCACGGTGGACGGAGGCACAGCCGTGACCTCCGCTACCCGCGGCGACGTGCAGCTCGACGCGGTCCACGAAGGTGGTCATGGGATGTGCCTCCAGTTACGTACGGGATGGTTCTTGGGTCAACACGCGAAAGGCGGACCCGCTTCCCGGGAGGGAAGTGAGGTCCGCCTCGCGCAAAGCTTCCGATCAGGCGACCGGAACGATGTTCACGACCTTGCGGCCACGGCTGGTGCCGAACTCCACCGCACCGGCCTGCAGCGCGAACAGCGTGTCGTCGCCGCCACGGCCGACGCCCGCACCGGGGTGGAAGTGGGTACCGCGCTGGCGGACCAGGATCTCGCCCGCGTTGACGACCTGACCGCCGAAGCGCTTCACGCCGAGGCGCTGAGCGTTGGAGTCACGACCGTTGCGGGTGGACGATGCGCCCTTCTTGTGTGCCATCTCTCCTCAGTCCCTTACTTCGCAGCCGCGGGGATCTCAGTGACCTTGATCGCCGTGTACTGCTGGCGGTGGCCCTGACGACGGCGGTAGCCGGTCTTGTTCTTGTAGCGAAGGATGTCGATCTTCACACCCTTGTGGTGGTCCACGACCTCGGCCTGGACCTTGATGCCGGCCAGGACCCACGGGTCGCTGGTCACAGCGTCGCCGTCGACAACGAGCAGCGTAGAGAGCTCTACGGTGTCGCCAACCTTGGCAGTGGAAATCTTGTCAACCTCAACGATGTCGCCGACAGCAACCTTGTGCTGGCGACCACCGCTGCGCACGATGGCGTACACGCGGATCTCACTCTCTCGCTCGGGAACGGCACCCCCGCAGTCCAGCCGCCCACGGCACGCGGGCGGCCTCTCCAGAACACCGTGTGCTCCGGAGGAAGAGGTTTACGGGGATGTGGCACGTCTATGGACACGCCGACGCTCCAGGTTACGGGCCCACGGCCGAACGGGTCAAACCGGGGCGGCGGGTCCGGCCGGGACGGTTCAGCGGCCGAGGCTCTCCCGGTAGGCCACGCACGCCTCGTAGGAGGGCAGCAGTCCCTGCTCGCGGGCCTCGGCCAGGGTGGGCGCCTGCTCGTCCTTGGCGGAGAGCAGCGGGGCGAGGTCCGCGGGCCAGTCGATGCCGAGGTCCGGGTCGAGCGGGTGGATGCCGTGCTCGCGCTCGGGGGCGTATCCCTCGGAGCAGAGGTAGACCACGGTGGCCCCCTCGGTGAGCGCCATGAAGCCGTGGCCGAGGCCCTCGGAGAGGTAGACCGCGTGGTGGTCGCGGTCGTCCAGCCGGACCGCCTCCCACTGGCCGAAGGTGGGCGAGCCGGTGCGGATGTCCACGATCACGTCGAGGACCGCGCCGCTCACGCACTTGACGTACTTGGCCTGGCCGGGCGGCACGTCGGCGAAGTGGATGCCGCGCAGGGTGCCCCGGCTGGAGACCGACATGTTGGCCTGGGCCAGCGTGAGCGGGTGGCCGGCCGCCTCGGTGAAGGCCGGGGCCTTGAACCACTCGTGGAAACTGCCCCGGCCGTCGGGGAAGACCTTCGGTTCGTGCACCCAGGCGCCGGAAATCGAAAGAGGTCGCATCTCGGGGGTTCTCAGCCCTTCTTCTGCTGGTTGGTCAGGGCGCGCTTGAGGCGCCCGGCGGCCCGGCGCCACAGCGGGCGCGGCGCGGCGGCCTTCTTGGGGGCGGCCTTGTCCGCGGGAGTCGCGGCCGGGGTGTGCCGGTCGATCACCCGGGCGGAGCCGTCCTCGGCGACCACCACGTCGACCGGGAGACGGGTCCAGCGCGCGTCGCCCCGCGCGGGCGACGGCAGCCCGATCCGGACCGCCCAGCGGCGGCCGGTGAGCTGCTCCAGCGGCAGCCGGGCGCTGAGAGCGGCGCCGTCCGGCACGGCGTCGACCGGGTACTTGCCGACGTTCTTGCGTTCGAAGCGCAGCCGCACCGGCTCGCCGCCGTCCACCGCGAGGTGCAGCGGCAGCGGCAGCCGGACCGTCGCGCCGTCGACCGAGGCCGCCGCCGGGTCCATCCGGGCCGCCGCCTCGCCCTCCAGCTTCCCGGTGTGCTGGTCGACGTCGAGGGAGAGGTTGCCGGGCCCGTCGGTCCAGTACGGCAGCACGAGGCGGGCCGGGTCACCGGTGAGCGCGGGCGTCCGCCCGGCCTCGACGTCCTCGCCGCGCACCGCGCCGAGCCGGGTCTCCTTGCTCCAGCCGCAGGACTTGATCCGCAGGTGCAGGTCCCAGATGCCCTTGGTGAGCGGGACTCCGGCCGCCGCGGTCCGGGGGTCGAGCACGGCCCGGGCGGAGATCCGCTGCCGCAGGGCGCCGTCCCCGGCGGGCGACTGGTGCAGCTCGCTCTTCACGGGCAGGTAGAACTGCCGGGCGTCCTCGCGGTGCCGGACCACCAGGTCGACGTCGCTCTTGTCCAGCGGCGCCTCCAGGGTGATGCCCTGGCCGGCCAGGGCCCCCAGTGCCTCGTCGGACAGCGGCAGGGCGAGCAGCTCGCGGTCGCCGTCCCGGTGGAAGGTCATCGGGGCGCCGTCGACCTGCATCTCGGCGTCGAAGCCGATGTCCAGGGCGCCGTTTCGCCAGCTGAGGGAGGTGAGGGTGCCGGTGGGCCGGATCCCGGCCTCCCACTGGGCGAGCGTGCGGACGTCCTCGTAACGGTCGGCGACGATCAGTCCGGCGACCACCCGCTGGGTGAGGGCGAGGCGGGCGACGACGCCCGGTCCGAAGCGCTCGGTCACCACGCCGCGGATCTCGCGGTACAGCTCCTCGGCGTAGTCCTCGGGAAGCTTCAGCAGGCGCTGGCCGCGCAGCCGCTCCACCATCTCGTTGCGCAGCCAGCGGCTGAACAGCTTGTCGCGCAGCGGGCCGGGCTCGGTCAGCTCCTCGACCACGTCGAGGGCCTCGCGCAGGTTGGTGAAGTAGCCGACCGGGTCGAAGCGCTGGAAGCCGGCGTTGGAGCCGTCGTCCCGGGTGATGTGGTAGTAGCACAGGTAGTCGCTGAGGACGGCGACGCTCTTGGCCCGCAGGTACGTCTCGACGACGAAGACGTGGTCCTCCAGGCGGCGGCGGCCCTCCTTGAAGCGGATGCCGTGCTCGTCGAGGAACGCCCGGCGGAACATCTTGTGCGGGGTGAGGCTGTCGATCAGCGGCGCGTTCTCCACCGTGGCGCGCGGCCGGTTGACCCGGAACAGCTCCTGCGGGACCGGGCGTCCGATGCCCGCCATCTTGCCCACGACCACGTCGGCGTCGTTCGCCTTGCCGTAGTCGTACATCCGCTCCAGGGCCTCGTCGCCGAGCCAGTCGTCGTGGTCGACGAACATGACGTACTCGCCGCGGGCCGCCTCGATGCCGGTGTTGCGGGGGCGGCCGGACCAGCCGGAGGACTCCTGGTGGATGACGTGCAGATGGGGGTGCTCGGCCGCCAGCTCGTCCAGCCGGGCGGGGGTCTCGTCGGTGGACCCGTCGTCGACGAAGAAGACCTCGAACTCGTCGGGGGTCAGGCTCTGCCGCAGCACGGACGAGACGCAGTCCTCGACGTACTTGCCGGGGTTGTAGACCGCGATGACGACGCTGACCTTGACTGTCACGCCGGGTTCTCCTTCATGTGGACCCGGTGGATCTCCGGGAAGGCCTCGGTGAGCGCCGCGCGCCAGTCGCGCAGCGGCTCCATGCCGGCCTCGGCGAACCGGTCGTGACCGAGGACGCTGTAGGCGGGGCGGGGAGCGGGGCGGGTGAAGGCCGCGCTGGTGGTGGGGCGGACCCGGTCCGGGTCGGCGCCGAGCAGGCGGAAGATCTCCCGGGTGAGGCCGTACCAGGTGGTCTCGCCGGAGCTGGTGCCGTGGTAGACACCGGCCGGTGCGGTGCCGGCCAGCGCGCCGCGGCCGAGGTCGTACAGGAGCCCGGCCAGGTCGGCGCTCCAGGTGGGCTGGCCCCGCTGGTCGTCGACGACGTCGAGGGTGTCCTTGACGCCCTCCAGCTTGATCATCGTGCGGACGAAGTTGGGACCGCCGGTGCCGTACAGCCAGGCCGTGCGGACCACGTAGCCGCGGTCGGGCAGCGTCGTGAGGACGGCCTGCTCCCCGGCGAGCTTGGTGCGTCCGTAGGCGCTGCGCGGGGCGGTGGGCGCGTCCTCGGCGTACGGGGCGCCGGCGTCGCCGGCGAACACGTAGTCGGTGGAGACGTGCAGCAGGACGGCTCCCGTGCGGGCGCAGGCGGCGGCCAGGTTCGCCGGCCCGTCGCCGTTGATCCGCAGCGCCTCGGCCTCACGGGTCTCGGCGTCGTCCACGGCGGTCCAGGCCGCGCAGTTGACGACCACGGCGGGCCGGTGCCGGTCCAGCGCCTCGTCGACGGCGTCGGCGTCGGTCAGGTCCAGCGCCGCGCGGTCCAGGGCGGTGGCCTGCTCGCCAGCCCGGGCCAGCCGGGCCAGCACGTCCTGGCCCAGCATCCCGCCGGCCCCGGTGACCAGCCAGGGCTGTGTGCTCAACGGTTCGGTCACAGCGCTGCCCGCTCCTTCAGCGGCTCCCACCAGGCGCGGTTCTCGCGGTACCACCGCACCGTCTCCGCGAGGCCCTGCTCGAAGCTCTTGCGGGGCTCGTAGCCGAGCTCCTCGCGGATCTTCGTGCAGTCGACGGAGTAACGGCGGTCGTGGCCCTTGCGGTCCTCGACGTACTCGACGCTGGTCTCCCAGTCGGCGCCGCACGCCTTGAGCAGCAGCCCGGTCAGCTCCTTGTTGGAGAGCTCGGTGCCGCCGCCGATGTTGTAGACCTCGCCCGGGCGGCCCTTGGTGCGCACCAGCTCGATGCCCTGGACGTGGTCGTCGATGTGCAGCCAGTCGCGGACGTTGCCGCCGTCGCCGTACAGCGGGACCTTCTTGCCGTCGAGGAGGTTGGTCACGAAGAGCGGGATGACCTTCTCGGGGAAGTGGTGGTGCCCGTAGTTGTTGGAGCAGCGGGTGACGCGGACGTCCAGGCCGTGGGTGCGGTGGTAGGACAGCGCGATCAGGTCGCTGGACGCCTTCGCCGAGGAGTAGGGCGAGTTGGGCTGCAGCGGGTGGGTCTCGGGCCAGGAGCCCTCGTCGATCGAGCCGTAGACCTCGTCGGTGGAGATGTGCACGAAGGTCTTGACGCCGGCCCGGTGCGCCGCGTCGATGAGCGTGTGCGTACCGACGACGTTGGTGCGGACGAACTCCGCGCCGCCGTCGATGGAACGGTCCACGTGCGATTCGGCGGCGAAGTGCACGACCTGGTCGTGCTCGGCCATCAGCTTGCCGACCAGCTCCGGGTCGCAGATGTCCCCCTGCACGAAGGCGAATCCCGGGTGCGCGCGCACCTCGTCGAGGTTGGCCGGGTTGCCCGCGTAGGTCAGCTTGTCCAGGACGGTGATCGCGACATCACCGGGCCCCTCGGGGCCGAGCAGCGTACGGACGTAGTGCGAGCCGATGAAACCGGCGCCGCCGGTCACCAGGATCCGGGTCGGGTGGGCGGGAGAGGTCGAAGGGGCCGTCATGAGGAAATCTGCACCTTGCTGTGATCACCGAGCACGAGCCGGTGGGCCTTGGGGTTACGGGGAGCGGGCGTCACTTCGACGTCACGCCCGATGAGCGAGGCCTCCACCCGGCGCACGCCGGTCACGGAGGAGCCGCGCAGCACGATGGAGTACTCGATCTCGCTGTCCTCGATCCGGCAGTCCTCGGAGACCGAGGTGAACGGGCCGATGTACGCGTCGCTGACCACCGTGCCGGCACCGATGATGGCAGGCCCGACGATCCGGCTGCCAGTGATCCGGGCGCCCTCCTCGACGCGCACCCGGCCGATGATCTCGCTGTCCTCGTCCACCGTGCCGGCGTTCAGCGGCTCCACGGTCTCCAGGACGGACCGGTTGACCTCCAGCATGTCGGTGACGTTGCCGGTGTCCTTCCAGTAGCCGGAGATGGTGGTGGAGCGGACGTCGCGCTTGTCGTCGATCAGCCACTGGATGGCATGCGTGATCTCCAACTCCCCGCGCCAGGAAGGCTGGATGGAACGGACGGCCTCGTGTATGGCCGGGGTGAACAGGTAGACGCCGACGAGCGCGAGGTCGCTCTTCGGCTGCTTCGGCTTCTCCTCCAGGCCCACCACCCGGCCGGCGCCGTCGAGTTCGGCGACACCGAAGGAGGTGGGGTTCGCGACCCTGGTCAACAGGATCTGCGCGTCGGGCCGTTCGTTGCGGAACCCTTCCACCAGGCCGGTGATGCCACCGACGATGAAGTTGTCGCCGAGGTACATCACGAAGTCGTCGTCGCCGAGGAAGTCCTGGGCGATGAGTACGGCGTGGGCGAGCCCCAGTGGGGCGTCCTGCGGGATGTAGGTGACCTCGATCCCGAAGCGCGAGCCGTCACCCACCGCCTCGCGGATCTCGTCCGCGGTGTCGCCGACGACGATCCCGACCTCGCTGATGCCGGCCTCGGCGATGGCTTCCAGGCCGTAGAAGAGCACCGGCTTGTTGGCGACCGGCACGAGCTGTTTGGCCGAGGTATGGGTGATCGGGCGGAGGCGGGTGCCCGCTCCCCCGGAGAGCACGAGAGCCTTCACTTATTGCGCCCCAATACTGTACCTATACAGGGATGAATATCCCAGTTTGTCTGAATTTAGCGTCAATCTAGACTTACATCATAACCAGGCCAACACGATCATTCATTCACCTGTCATTCACATATTCGATTCCTGGGTGACAGAGCGCGTCCGGAAGAAAAATGATCCGCCCCCGGTCGGACCGGGGGCGGATCACCTGCTCCGTACGGCGAGGCGTCAGGCCTCGTCGGCGGTGGTCGAGACGGACGGGGCCGACTGCTGCTCGGCCGCCGCCGTCTTCTTCGTCGCCGTCTTCTTCGCCGGGGCCTTCTTCGCCGTGGTCTTCTTGGCGACCGTCTTCTTGGCCACGGTCTTCTTGGTGGTGGCGGCCTTCTTCGCCGTCGCCTTCTTGGCCGTCTTACGGGCCGTCTTCTTGGCCGGAGCCGCGTCCTCGGCGGTCTCCTGCGCACCGCTTTCCGCACCGGTTTCCACACCGGCTTCCACACCGGTCTCGGTGCCGGTCTCGGTGCCGGACTCCGCCGGGGCCTCCGTGACCGACGGGACGACCGTGACAGCCGCCTCCTCGGGCGCGGTGGGCGCGGTGGCCTTGCGGACGGCACGGCGCCGCGGACGGGCCGGGGCGGCGCTCTCGGCGGGCGCCTCGGCGACGGCCTCGCTCGGCGCGGCCGGCTGCTGCGCGACCGGCTCCTGCCCGGCCTGCGGCGCGGACGCCGGCGCGCTCTCGGCGACCGTCACCACGGCGGCCTCGGCTCCCGCGGGCGACCCGGCCGGAGCGGACACCTTGCGGGTGGCCCGGCGACGCGTACGGCCCTTGGGCGCGGCCTCATCCGCGGCAGGCGCGGCGGCAGGCGCGGCGGCCGGCACGGCGGCCGGCGCCTCGACGACCGGGTCCTCGGCGGCGCTGGGCGCCGCCTGCGCGGCGGCGGCCTCCTCCGGCTGCACCGGACGCTCGGCCTCTTCCTCGGCCGTCACGTCCTGAGCCGTCGGAACCTCAGCCCATCCCTCGGCCTTCGCCTCGTCCCGCGCCTCGTCCCGCGCCTCGTCCCGCCGGTCACCGCGCCGGTCGTCCCGACGGTCCTCCCGCTTCGGCGCGCCCGCCGGAGCCGACGCCCGGCGGCTCGCCCGGCGCCGCGAACGACCCCGGCCGGCCGCGGCCTCCGCCTCGGCGACACTGCTGAACAGTTCCTCGTCGAGCACGAAGTCGGGCTCGGCCAGGGCGACCGGCTCGGCCACCTCGGCGGCGACCTCCGCCTCGGTCTCCTCCGGGACCTCGGCCGTGTCCACGGCCGCCTCGTGCTCGTGCGGCTGACCGTCACCGCCACGCCCGCGCTTCTTGTTGCGCTTGCCGCCGCCACCGGCGGCGGTCGGCTGCTCCATGTGCACGATGACACCGCGGCCGTTGCAGTGGACGCAGGTCTCGGAGAACGACTCCAGCAGACCCTGCCCGACCCGCTTACGGGTCATCTGCACCAGCCCCAGCGAGGTCACCTCGGCGACCTGGTGCTTCGTCCGGTCCCGGCCCAGGCACTCCAGCAGGCGCCGCAGCACCAGATCCCGGTTGGACTCCAGGACCATGTCGATGAAGTCGATGACGATGATCCCGCCGAGGTCGCGCAGCCTGAGCTGGCGCACGATCTCCTCGGCCGCCTCCAGGTTGTTCCTGGTGACCGTCTCCTCCAGGTTGCCGCCCTGGCCGGTGAACTTGCCGGTGTTGACGTCGACGACGACCATCGCCTCGGTCCGGTCGATCACCAGCGAACCACCGCTGGGCAGCCACACCTTGCGGTCCAGCGCCTTGGCGAGCTGCTCGTCGATCCGGTACGTGGCGAAGACGTCGACCTCGGAGGTCCACCGGGACAGCCGGTCGGCCAGGTCGGGCGCGACATGCGAGACGTACCCGTGGATGGTCGACCAGGCCTCGTCACCGCTGACGATGACCTTGGTGAAGTCCTCGTTGAAGATGTCGCGCACGACCCGGACGGTCATGTCCGGCTCGCCGTACAGCAGCGTCGGAGCGTTGCCGCTCTTCGCCTTCTTCTGGATGTCCTCCCACTGCCCCTGCAGACGCTCGACGTCGCGGCGCAGCTCGTCCTCGCTCGCGCCCTCGGCGGCGGTGCGCACGATGACGCCCGCGTCCTCGGGGACGATCTTCTTCAGGATGGTCTTCAGCCGGGCCCGCTCGGTGTCGGGCAGCTTGCGGCTGATGCCGGTCATCGAGCCCTCGGGGACATACACGAGGTAACGGCCGGGGAGAGAGACCTGGCTGGTCAGGCGCGCGCCCTTGTGACCGATCGGGTCCTTGGTGACCTGGACGAGCACCGGCTGGCCCGACTTCAGGGCGGACTCGATGCGACGCGGGCCGTTGGCCATGCCGAGCGCCTCGAAGTTCACCTCGCCGGCGTAGAGCACCGCGTTGCGGCCCTTGCCGATGTCGATGAAGGCGGCCTCCATCGACGGCAGCACGTTCTGCACCTTGCCGAGGTAGACGTTGCCGACGTACGAGGTCGCCTGCTCCTTGTTGACGTAGTGCTCGACGAGCACCCCGTCCTCCAGGACACCGATCTGCGTACGGTCGCCGTGCTGACGGACGACCATCACCCGCTCGACGGCCTCGCGCCGGGCCAGGAACTCGGCCTCGGTGATGATCGGGACGCGCCGGCGGCCCTGCTCGCGGCCTTCACGGCGGCGCTGCTTCTTGGCCTCCAGGCGGGTCGAGCCCTTGATGGACTGGACCTCGTCGGACGGCTCGGCGGGCTTGCGCGGCTCGCGGACCTTGACGACGGTGCGCTCGGGGTCGCCGTCGCCGGGCTCCGTGTCGACGGAGGTGTCACCGGACCGGCGCCGGCGGCGCCGGCGGCGCCGGCTGCTGCTGGAGCCGCCGGACTCCTCGTCACGGTCCTCGGCGTCCGCCGCGTCCTCGGCGTCCTCCTCGGCCTGCTCGACGGTGTCCTCGGCGTCCTGTGCGGCCCGCGCGGACCGTGCGACGACCAGGTCGTCGGTGTCGTCCTGGTCCTCGCCCAACTCGGCGTCGGCGGAGTCACCCCGGCGACGGCGACGGCCGCCCCGACGGCGACGACGGCGCGAGCCGGTCTCCTCGTTCTCGTCCCCGTCGACGGCGTCCTCGGCGGACTCCTCGCCGTCCTCCGGCTCCTCGTCCACGACGGGCTCGGGGGCCTTGTCCTCGGGCTCCTGCACGGCCGAGGCGCCTCGACGGCGGCGCCGGCGGCGCGCTCCGCCCTGCTCCTCGGCGATCTCCTCGGAGTACGGCTCGGAATACGGCTCGGTGTACGGCTCGGGCTCCTCGGCCACCTCGGTCTCCGCCTCCGCGGCGGCTTCGGCGGCGGCCCGCTGCGGCGTCTGGAACATCGGCTCGGTGAACACGGGCGCCTGGAACACGGCGACGGCCGGCCGCGCGGGCGGGCGCGGACCCTCGTCCTCGGCGGTCTCGCTGCCGGCCGGCCGCGCGGGCGCGGCGAATCCGGTGGCGGCCTTGCGCACCGCACGCCGGCGGCGACGCGGGGCGCCGTCCTCGGCGGACGCGCTCTCGACGGCGGCGGGGGCCTCCGGCTCCGCCTCGGGCTCGGGGGCGGCCGTCACCACGGCCTCCTCGGCCGGTTCCGACTCGCCACCGGCTGCCTCGACGGGCGCGACGGGCGCTGACACCCGGCGCGTGGCCCGACGCCGGGTACGACGCGGCTCGGCCTCGGCGGCCTCGGCGGCCTCCGGGGTCCCGGCCTGCGCGGGCTGCCCGGCGGTGACCGGGGCGGGGTCGACGTCCGTCGCGGCCGCGAGGTCCACCGGTTCCCCGGCGTTCTCGGCCGTCTCGACGGCCTGCGCCGCCTCCGGCGTCTCGGTGGTGTCCGGGGCGTCGGCCGGCGCGGCGGCTCGGCGGCTCGCACGACGACGCGTACTTCTACCAGAGCGAGGTCGTGACGAAGGCGATGCACGGCGCGCTGTACGCCGTGCACTCCTCCCGCCCCGACGACCCGATGCTGGCGCACGTCC
>NZ_JBSFTY010000035.1:0-89822 GCF_053591515.1 Streptomyces sp. NPDC003011 | reverse complement strand
GCTACGGGACCGCGCTGTTCGCCGGCGCCTGGCTGAATCTCCAGTGGGGCTTCACGCCCACACCGGAAAGGACGCTGGGCTGGAGCGCCGGAGGCCGGGGGTGGCGGAGGTGCTCGGTACGGGGGTGGGGCCGGGCGCTCGTACGAGGGGGCGCCGGGCGGTCGGGGCGCGGCTCGGGCTCGGCCTGGGGCGGGACCGTACGCCGGGGTGCCCGGAGGTCCGTACGGGAGCGAACCCGGGAGCCGGCACGCGGCCGAGGCCGGAGGACCACCCGCCGGGGAGACCGGGCGGCGGCCGTACGGAAACGAGCCAGGGCGGTCGCACGACGGTGCGCCGGGGGATCCGGGGCCGTACTCCCCCGGCTCGCCGTACCGGCCGCCCAACCCGGCCACCAATCCGTATCTGCGGATGCCGGAGGACGCGCGGGAGCCGGAGGACGCGCGACCACCGGGGGCTGGGCCGGCGCCCGGGGACGGGCGGACTCCCGCGGACGGGCCGGCCGATGGGCGCCCGCCCGGATACGAGGCCTCGGGCTCGGGGTGGGGCTCCGGTGCGGCCGAGTCGGCCAGGAACGCCGGGCGGGGCGGTGGTCCCGGGGCAGACCCTGGTCCGGGGTGGGCCGCAGGTGCCGGCCCGGATCACAGCCCCGGGCCGGCGGCCGGTGCCGGGCGGCCGCACGACGAGCCGCGATGGGTCGGCGGCCCGCGAACGCCCCGCGACGGCCGGGCCGCCGGTCACCCCGCAGCCGCCCCCGGCGGTGCGGCCGGTGGCGGTCCCGGAGCTGCCCCGGCCGGCCCTGGCCATGACCGGGGGCATGACTCCGCCGCGGCCCGTGACGACCAGGCATCCGGCGAGACGCCGCGGCCCGGCGGCCCGCGGTCGCCCGGTGACGACCTGTACGGCGCGCCCACGGTGGCCAGGCCGCTCGGCCCTCCTCCCCGTTCGCCCCGGCGGCCTCCCCCGTCGCGGCCCGACCACGGCTCGACGTCCGGGCCGGACGACGGGCCACCGCCGCCACCACCACCGCCACCGCCGCCTCCCCCACCGCCCGGGAGGCCGAAGGGGCGACGGTGACGGAATGCTCCGGTGCGGAGGCGGCGGACCTGCCTGGCCTGGCCGCGGCTGGGACCCGGCAGTCACCGCCGCAGGGCCAGTGTCGGCGCGTCGCAGCTGTTCGGGCCACCCCGACGCCCCGCTCGCCCCCCGCCGGCACCGCCCCTGCACCCCGCCTGGCGATGCCGCCCGGTCGCCCCGCCCGCGGCATGCCGGTCGCGCGGGCTCCGACGGCCGGGTCGGCCCGTCCCCGGCGGCCCGGTGGCCCGCGCCGCGCACTCGTGGTCAAGACGTGAGGTCAGGGCCATCGACCCGCCATCCAGTGTTCCCTGTCCGTCAGCCGGACCTCGGAAGCGGCAGGCACCGCGTGCCGGATACGGTGGGAGCACCATGAGCGCTTCGCAGACTTTGTCCTCCGACGTCCCCACCCTTCTCGTCAAGATCTTCGGCAAGGACAGGCCGGGCATCACGGCGGGACTCTTCGACACCCTTGCCGCCTACTCCGTCGACGTGGTCGACATCGAGCAGGTCGTCACCCGTGGCCGGATGGTGCTGTGCGCGCTCGTGACGGCGCCGCCCCGCGGGCTGGACGGCGATCTGCGGGCCACCGTCCACAGCTGGGCGGAGTCGATGAGGATGCAGGCGGAGATCATCTCGGGGCTCGGTGACAACCGGCCGCGCGGCCTGGGGCGTTCCCTGGTGACCGTGCTCGGGCATCCGCTGACCGCGGAGGCGACGGCGGCGGTCGCCGCCCGGATCACCCGGACCGGCGGCAACATCGACCGCATCTTCCGACTGGCCAAGTACCCCGTGACCGCGGTGGAGTTCGCGGTGTCGGGCGTGGAGACGGAGCCTCTGCGCACCGCCCTGGCGACGGACGCGGCGGCGCTCGGCGTGGACGTCGCCGTCGTCGCGGCCGGTCTGCACCGGCGGGCCCAGCGGCTGGTCGTCATGGACGTCGACTCGACGCTCATCCAGGACGAGGTGATCGAGCTCTTCGCCGCGCACGCCGGCTGCGAGAAGGAGGTCGCCGAGGTGACCGCGGCCGCGATGCGCGGCGAGCTGGACTTCGAGCAGTCGCTGCACGCGCGCGTGGCGCTGCTCAAGGGGCTGGACGTCTCGGTGGTGGACAAGGTGCGGGCCGAGGTGCGGCTGACGCCGGGGGCGCGCACGCTGATCCGCACGCTGAAGCGGCTGGGCTTCGAAGTCGGGGTGGTGTCGGGTGGGTTCACCCAGGTCACCGACGACCTGAAGGAGCGGCTGGGGCTCGACTTCGCCCAGGCGAACACGCTGGAGATAGTCGACGGGAAGCTGACCGGCAGGGTCACCGGGGAGATCGTGGACCGCGCGGGCAAGGCGCGGCTGCTGCGCCGGTTCGCCGCCGAGGCGGGCGTACCGCTGTCCCAGACGGTGGCGATCGGTGACGGCGCGAACGACCTGGACATGCTCAACGCGGCCGGACTCGGGGTCGCCTTCAACGCCAAGCCGGTGGTGCGGGAGGCCGCGCACACCGCGGTGAACTTCCCCTTCCTCGACACGGTCCTGTATCTGCTGGGCGTCACCCGCGAAGAGGTCGAGGCGGCGGACGCGCACGAGGAGGGCTGAGCGGTCCCGCACGGTGAAGGGGCCCGGCGCGATCACGCTCCGGGCCCCTCGCGCGTTCGCGGGGGCCGGGTCAGTCGGACGGCGCCCAGTAGTCGAGGAGGGTCGCCACGCCCGGCTCCAGGGCCTTCCAGGATCCGCTGAACGACAGGACGGCGAAGGCGGCGGCCGGGAACCCGCGCCGGCTCAGCCGGTCCCGGGTGTCGCCCTCGGCCGAGCCGGCCAGGACGTCGGCGAGGCCCTGGATGCCCGGGTTGTGGCCGACCAGGAGGATGTTCCGCGCGTCGTCGGGGGTCTCGTTGAGCACGGCGATCAGTTCGCCGGGCGAGGCCTCGTAGATCCGCTCCTCATAGACCGTTTTCGGCCGCTGCGGGAACTCCTGGACGGCGAGCTTCCAGGTCTCGCGGGTCCGGACCGCGGTGGAGCACAGGGCCAGGTCGAAGGAGAGGCCCGTCTCGGTCAGCCTGTGTCCGGCGACCGCGGCATCCGTACGGCCCCGCTCCGCGAGCGGCCGCTCGTGGTCGGTCACCTGCGGCCAGTCGGCTTTCGCATGCCGGAACAGGACGATCCGGCGGGGTTCTGCGTCGCTCATGGGATCCAGCTTCGCATGAAACAGGCCATGGGGCGCAGGGAGTTGGCGGGTGGCTCTGGCCGTGTTCAGCGCGATATCAGCTGCTGGAGGCGCTCGAAGAACACAGTGACAGCCGGGTCGCCGGTCGCCGCCCGGGCGTCGGTCGGGTTCAGGATCAGCGCGAGGAGCACGACGAACGCGAGCGTCGGCAGGGCGAGGGCCCACCAGGGCAACCGGATGTCGACGCCGCCCCGGGAGGCCGGGTGGGGCCGGGTGTGCGTAGGGGCCGGCATGGGTGCCTCCGCTGGTCTTCGAGTGGTCCGTGGTCCGCCTCTCGCGGCCTCTTCTCGAAGCTACGGAACCCGCGCTCCTCAACCCATCCGGTGATCCACCCAGTTGACCCTGACACTCACCCCCTAGGGGATGGGGGTGCCAGCCCCACCATGGGGCCGCGGACGCGGGGCACGGTCAGGGTGAGGCGATCGTCGCGATGATGGCGATGATCACGAAGATGGCGAAGAACGAGCCGAAGACCAGGAGCATCTTCTTCTGGCCGTTCTGGGGGTTCGGATCGAGCACTGGCATACGGCAAGTCTCGCATCCGCTGCCGCCGGGATGCGCGCCGGGGCGGGGTCAGCGCGCCGCCTCGTCCTCCACCGTGCGGTCGCGCCCCGCGAGGACGCCCACGACCATCTGCGGGATCATCAGGGCGGTCATCAGCGCGATCGGCAGTCCCCAGCCGCCGCTGCTCTCGTAGAGGATGCCCACCAGGAGCGGACCCGGGATGGAGATCAGATAGCCGGTGCTCTGCGCGAAGGCCGACAGCTGGGCGACGCCGGCGCCGGTCCTGGCCCGCATGCCGACCAGGGTGAGGGCGAGCGGGAAGGCGCAGTTGGAGACGCCGAGCAGCACGGCCCAGGCCCAGGCACCGCCGGCCGGCGCGAGGTACAGGCCGGCGTAGCCCGCCAGACCGCAGACGCCGAGCGCGAGCACGATCGGGCCCTGGTGCGGCAGCCGGGTGGCGACGCGGGGTATGACGAAGGCCAGCGGCACGCCCATGACCATCGTGACGGCGAGCAGCAGTCCGGCCGTGCCCGCGGGCACGCCCGCGTCCCGGAAGATCTGCGCCATCCAGCCCATGGTGATGTAGGCGGCGGTGGCCTGGAGCCCGAAGAAGACCGCGAGCGCCCAGGCGGTACGGCTCCGGGTGATCCGCAGCGCGGCCGGCGGCCGCTCGCGCGCGGGTGCCCGCTCGGCCGGCGCCTCGCGCGCGGGTGCGTGCTCCGCCCGCGCCGGCCCTCGTTCCCGTACCAGCGGGATCCACGGCACCACGGCCGCCGCCGCCAGGACGGCCCACACGGAGAGTCCCGACTGCCAGCTTCCGCCCAGTGCCCGGGTCACGGGGACGGTCACGGCCGCCGCGGAGGCGGTGCCGAGGGCGAGGGCCATCGAGTACAGGCCGGTCATGGAGCCGACCCGGTCCGGGAACCAGCGCTTGACGATGACCGGCATCAGGACGTTGCTGACGGCGATGCCCATGAGGGCGAGGGCGCTGCCGGCCAGGAATCCGGCCGTGCCGCCCGCGTACGGCCGGATCAGCAGGCCCGCGGCGATGGCGGCCATGCCCGCGCACACCACCGCGCCCGCCCCGAAGCGGCGGGCGAGCCGCGGGGCCGTCACGCCGAAGACGGCGAAGCAGAGCGGGGGGACGGACGTGAGCAGTCCGGCCACGCCGCCGCTCATGCCGAGCCCGTCGCGGACCTCTTCGAGGAGGGCGCCGAGGCTGGTGATGGCGGGGCGCAGGTTGAGGGCGGACAGCACGATGCCGACGACGACCAGGCGGGCCGCCCACGCGCGCGTGCCGGCCCCCTTGGGCACGACAGTTCCCCGGGAGTCGTCGGCGGCCGGGCTGCGTACGCTCGTGGACTGCGTCGTCCGGGTTTCCTCGCTTGCCATGCCGCCCATCATAGAATCATGGGATGATTGGTTGTCCACCGCCGCGTCGTCCGCTCCGGTCCCGCCCGTGCGAAGGTGTGCCATGCCTCTGAGCCATCCCCGCCGGTCGGCACTGTCCGAGCAGGTCATCGCCGCGCTGCGGCACCAGATCACCTCGGGCGAGTGGCCGGTCGGAGCCCGGATCCCCACGGAACCCGAGCTGGTCGAGCAGCTCGGTGTCGCCCGCAACACCGTCCGCGAGGCCGTCCGCGCGCTGGCGCACAACGGCCTGCTGGACATCCGTCAGGGCTCGGGCACGTACGTCGTGGCGACCAGTGAGCTGGCGGGGGTGATGCACCGCCGCTTCGCGGACGCGGACCCCCGGCACATCGCGGAGCTGCGGTCCACGCTGGAGTCGTCCGCCGCCCGGCTCGCCGCCGAGCGGCGCACGGAGAAGGACCTCAGGCAGCTCGACACGCTCCTGGTGCGGCGCGAGGAGGCCTGGGAGTCGGGCGACGCGGAGGCGTTCGTGACGGCGGACGCGACCTTCCACCTGGCGGTGGTGGCCGCCTCCCACAACGACGTGATGACGGCGATGTACGCCGATCTGGGCGAGGTGCTGCGCGACTGGCTGCGCGAGGACATCGGCGAGGAGCTGACTCCTCAGACGCACATGGACCACGCGCGGCTCGTCGACGCGATCCGCGCGGGCGACGCCACGACGGCGGCCACGGAGGCCGCCGGCTACCCGTTCCGGTGCCGTCCGGGCCGGTTCAGCGCTCCTGCTTGAAATGGGTCTGCCTGGTGTGGCTGACCCACACCGAGCGGACCTCCTTCCAGCAGCGGCCGGTGAGCCGCACGGTCTGCGCCGGACCGGCCACGACCGGGGCGCCGTCGCCGTCGACGTCCCACCAGCGGGCGCACTCGATGTGCAGGCTCACGCGGTCCGCCTGCGGGTACGGGTTGTGGCAGTACGCGGTCACCTGGGAGCCGGTGACCCGGCTGCGGCACGTCGCGCCGAACGGCTCCGGCGCGGCGGCCTGGTGCGCCTCCCCGCGCGCGTGCGGTGTCGCCTCGTAGGACTCGCAGGACAGGGACAGCACCAGACAGACGCCGACGGTCACTGGGGCCAGGCTGCGGGACAGGTGCACAAGGGGACCTCCTCGGCCGGGCTGGGGAGGGAGACGCGTGGTGAACGCCTACTCCAGGGTGCCCAGTTGCGGCCCCCGCCCGCCCGGCCGGGTGGTCCGAACGGGTGACGCCCCGCTCCCCGCGCGCTGCGGGGGACGGGGCGTCGACGACGTACCGGAGAGGCGTACGCGGAAGTCGTACGGAAAAGGCCGTACAAGAAGGCCGTACAGGCCGTACAAGAAGGTCGTACGGAGAGCCCTCGCGGGAGCGTCACGCACCGATGGCGTGCAGACCGCCGTCCACGTGGATGATCTCGCCCGTGGTCTTGGGGAACCAGTCGCTGAGCAGGGCGACGACGCCCTTGCCGGCCGGCTCGGGGTCCTTGAGGTTCCACTCCAGGGGGGCACGGTCGTCCCACACGGAGGCCAGCTCGGCGAAGCCCGGGATGGACTTGGCGGCCATCGAGCCGATGGGGCCCGCGGAGATGAGGTTGCAGCGGATGTTCTGCTTGCCCAAGTCGCGCGCCATGTAGCGGCTGGTGGCCTCCAGGGCGGCCTTGGCCGGGCCCATCCAGTCGTACTGGGGCCAGGCGTACTGGGCGTCGAAGGTGAGACCGACGACGGAGCCGCCGTTCTGCATCAGCGGCAGGCAGGCCATGGTCAGCGACTTCAGAGAGTACGCCGAGACGTGCATGGCCGTGGCGACCGACTCGAACGGGGTGTTGAGGAAGTTCCCGCCGAGCGCGTCCTGCGGCGCGAAGCCGATGGAGTGCACGACGCCGTCCAGGCCGCCGAGCTCCTCGCCGACGATGTCCGCGAGCCGGCCCAGATGCTCGTCGTTCGTCACGTCCAGCTCGATGACCTTGGTGGGCTTCGGCAGCTTGCGGGCGATGCGCTCGGTCAGGGTGGGCCGCGGGAACGCGGTCAGGATGATCTCGGCGCCCTGCTCCTGGGCCAGCCTGGCGGTGTGGAAGGCGATGGAGGACTCCATCAGCACACCGGTGATCAGGACGCGCTTGCCCTCGAGAATTCCGCTCATGGTGATCAGTGACCCATTCCCAGTCCGCCGTCAACGGGGATGACGGCTCCAGTGATGTACGAGGCGTCGTCCGAGGCGAGGAACCGCACCGTCGCGGCGACTTCCTCCGGCTGCGCGTACCGGCCGAGCGGCACCTGCGACACGATGCCGGCGCGCTGCTCGTCGGTGAGCACCTTCGTCATGTCCGTGTCGACGAAGCCGGGGGCGACGACGTTGAAGGTGATGTTGCGGGATCCCAGCTCGCGCGCCAGGGAGCGGGCGAAGCCGACGAGGGCGGCCTTGGAGGCGGCGTAGTTCGCCTGCCCCGGGGAGCCGTACAGCCCGACCACCGAGGAGATCAGGACGACGCGGCCCTTCTTGGCGCGCAGCATGCCGCGGTTGGCGCGCTTGACGACCCGGAAGGTGCCGGTGAGGTTGGTGTCGACGACCGAGGTGAAGTCCTCCTCGGACATCCGCATCAGCAGCTGGTCCTTGGTCACGCCGGCGTTGGCGATCAGCACCTCGACCGGACCGTGCTCGGCCTCGATCTCCTTGTAGGCCTGCTCCACCTGCTCGGAGTCGGTGATGTCGCACTTCACGGCGAGGAAGCCGGCCGGCGGCTCACCCGAGCGGTACGTGATGGCGACCTTGTCGCCGGCGTCGGCGAACGCGCGGGCGATGGCGAGGCCGATGCCCCGGTTGCCTCCGGTGACGAGAACCGAGCGGCTCAACGGATCACCCTTTCGATAGCGGTCTGGCACACCCGCCCGGACACCTGGATGACAGGCGGCTTCCTCGAAAACCTATCGGTCCCGGCCCGGACTCGGACAATCGGGCACCGACAGTGGCTCAGGGGCCGGACTGTCGGGTCCCTACAGAACGATGCGGACGCCGGTCGCAAACGTGTGGTCCGTGAGCGGAACGGCACGACATGATCGGAGCGACCACGGGTCACGACAACAAGGAGAGACCTCGGTGCCTCATACGATCGACGAAGCCTTCACGGCGCTTCCCCTACGCGCTCTGGCCGACGCCGCGCTCGCCCGCGCGCGTGCCCTCGGCGCCGAGCACGCCGACTTCCGTTTCGAGCGGGTGCGCAGCGCCTCCTGGCGGCTGCGGGACGCCAAGCCCTCGGGTTCGTCGGACACCACCGACCTCGGGTACGCGGTGCGGGTGGTGCACGGCGGGACCTGGGGGTTCGCGTCCGGGGTGGACCTGACCCTCGACGCCGCCGCCAAGGTCGCCTCGCAGGCCGTGCAGATGGCCAAGCTCTCCGCCCAGGTGATCAGGGCGGCCGGGTCGCGGGAGCGCGTCGAGCTGGCCGACGAGCCCGTGCACACGGAGAAGACGTGGATCTCGTCGTACGAGATCGATCCGTTCAGCGTGCCCGACGAGGAGAAGTCGGGGCTGCTCGCGGACTGGAGCGCGCGGCTGCTGGCGGCGGACGGCGTCAACCACGTGGACGCCTCGCTGCTCACCGTGCATGAGAACAAGTTCTACGCCGACACCGCGGGAACGGTGACCACTCAGCAGCGGGTGCGGCTGCACCCGCAGCTGACCGCCGTGTCGGTGGACGAGTCGAGCGGCGAGTTCGACTCGATGCGGACCATCGCGCCGCCCGTCGGCCGCGGCTGGGAGTACCTCACCGGCACCGGCTGGGACTGGGACGCGGAGCTGGCGCGGATCCCGGAGCTGCTCGCCGAGAAGATGCGCGCGCCGAGCGTCGAGGCGGGCGTGTACGACCTGGTGGTCGACCCGTCCAACCTGTGGCTGACCATCCACGAGTCCATCGGGCACGCCACCGAACTCGACCGCGCGCTCGGCTACGAGGCCGCCTACGCCGGCACCTCGTTCGCCACCTTCGACCAGCTGGGCACGTTGCGCTACGGCTCCGAGCTGATGAACGTCACCGGCGACCGCACCGCCGAGCACGGCCTGGCCACCATCGGGTACGACGACGAGGGCGTCGAGGGACAGTCCTGGGACCTGGTGAAGAACGGCACCCTCGTCGGCTACCAGCTGGACCGGCGGATCGCGCGGCTGACCGGGTTCGAGCGGTCCAACGGGTGCGCCTTCGCCGACTCCCCCGGCCATGTGCCCGTGCAGCGGATGGCCAACGTGTCCCTGCGGCCGGACCCGGCCGGGATGTCCACCGAGGACCTCATCGGAGGCGTGGAGCGCGGGATCTACGTCGTCGGCGACCGGTCCTGGTCGATCGACATGCAGCGCTACAACTTCCAGTTCACCGGGCAGCGGTTCTTCAGGATCGAGAACGGGCGGCTCGCCGGACAGCTGCGGGACGTCGCCTACCAGGCGACGACCACCGACTTCTGGGGCTCGATGGCCGCGGTGGGCGGTCCGCAGACGTACGTCCTGGGCGGCGCCTTCAACTGCGGCAAGGCCCAGCCGGGGCAGGTCGCAGCGGTCTCGCACGGCTGCCCGTCGGCCCTCTTCCGGGGCGTCAACATTCTGAACACCACGCAGGAGGCCGGTCGATGAGCCCGCGTACGAACAAGCCGCACGAGATCGTCGAGCGTGCCCTCGAACTGTCCCGGGCCGACGGCTGTGTGGTGATCGCCGACGAGCAGTCGACCGCGAACCTGCGCTGGGCGGGCAACGCCCTGACCACGAACGGCGTCACCCGCGGGCGCACGCTCACCGTCATCGCGACCGTCGACGGCAAGGAGGGCACGGCCTCCGGTGTGGTGTCGCGGTCCGCCGTGACCCCGGACGAGCTGGAGCCGCTGGTCCGGGCCGCCGAGGCCGCCGCGCGTGGGTCCGGGCCCGCCGAGGACGCCCGGCCGCTGGTCACGGGCGTACCGGTGTCGCCCGACTACCTGGACGCGCCCGCCGAGACCTCCTCGGCCGTGTTCGCCGACTTCGCGCCGGCGCTCGGGGAGGCGTTCGCCCGCGCGCGGGCGGGCGGCCGTGAGCTGTACGGCTTCGCCAACCACGAGCTGGTCTCCAGCTACCTCGGCACGTCGACGGGGCTGCGGCTGCGGCACGACCAGCCCAACGGGACGCTGGAGCTGAACGCCAAGTCGCCGGACCGTACGCGTTCGGCGTGGGCGGGGCGCTCCACCCGGGACTTCAAGGACGTCGACCCGGCGGCGCTCGACGCCGAGCTGGCCGTACGCCTCGGCTGGGCGGAGCGGCGGATCGACCTGCCCGCCGGACGGTACGAGACGCTGCTGCCGCCGACCGCCGTGGCGGACCTGCTGATCTACCAGATGTGGTCCGCGTCGGGCCGGGACGCCGTGGAGGGCCGCACGGTGTTCTCCAAGCCGGGCGGCGGCACGCGCCTCGGTGAGAAGCTCACCGATCTGCCGCTGACGCTGCGCAGCGACCCGAACGAGCCGGGCCTGGAGTCCGCGCCCTTCGTGCTCGCGCACTCCTCCGGCGGCGACCAGTCGGTGTTCGACAACGGGCTGCCGCTGACCGCCACCGAGTGGGTCCGCCGAGGCGAGCTGGGCAACCTGCTGACCAGCCGGCACAGCGCCGAGCTGACCGGACTGCCGGTCGCGCCGGCCATCGACAACCTGATCCTGGACGGGGGCGAGGACCGCTCGCTGGAGGAGATGGTCGCGCACACCGGGCGCGGTCTGCTGCTGACCTGCCTGTGGTACATCCGCGAGGTCGACCCGGCGACGCTGCTGCTGACCGGGCTGACCCGGGACGGCGTGTACCTCGTCGAGAACGGCGAGGTGGCCGGCGAGGTCAACAACTTCCGGTTCAACGAGTCGCCGGTGGATCTGCTGGGCCGGGCCGTGGAGGCCGGGCGCACGGAGAAGACGCTGCCGAGGGAGTGGAGCGACTGGTTCACCAGGGCCGCGATGCCCGCCCTGCGCATCCCGGATTTCAATATGAGCTCTGTCAGCCAGGGCGTATAACCTCGTAGTCGGCTGTCACTCGACCGCCCCGAGCATCATCCAAGGAGATACGAGAACCGTGACGGACATCGTCGACGAGCTGAAGTGGCGCGGCCTGTGGGCCCTGTCCACTGACGAGGACGCTTTGCGCAAGGCGCTCGCGGACGGTCCCGTCACGTTCTACTGCGGTTTCGACCCGACGGCGGCCAGTCTGCACGTCGGCCACCTGGTGCAGGTCCTCACCATGCGCCGGCTCCAGCAGGCGGGCCTGCGCCCGCTGGCCCTGGTGGGCGGGGCGACCGGTCAGATCGGTGACCCCCGTCCCACGGCGGAGCGCACGCTGAACGACCCGGAGACGGTCGCGAACTGGGTGACCCGGCTGCGCGGGCAGATCGAGCCGTTCCTGTCCTTCGAGGGCGAGAACGCCGCGGTGATGGTGAACAACCTGGACTGGACGGCGGGCCTGTCGGCCATCGAGTTCCTGCGGGACATCGGCAAGCACTTCCGCGTCAACAAGATGCTGACGAAGGACTCGGTCGCCCGCCGCCTGGAGTCCCAGGAGGGCATCAGCTACACGGAGTTCAGCTACCAGCTGCTCCAGGGCATGGACTTCCTGGAGCTGTACCGCCGGTACGGCTGCACGCTCCAGCAGGGCGGCAGCGACCAGTGGGGCAACCTCACGGCGGGCCTGGACCTGATTCACCGGCTGGAGCCCGAGGCCGAGGTGCACTGCCTGGCCACGCCGTTGATGGTCAAGGCGGACGGGACCAAGTTCGGCAAGACCGAGGGCGGCGCCGTCTGGCTCGACCCGGAGATGACGACGCCGTACGCGTTCTACCAGTTCTGGCTGAACGTGGACGACCGGGACATCTCCACGTACCTGCGCATCCTGTCCTTCCGGTCCCGTGCGGAGCTCGAAGAGCTGGAGAAGCAGACCGAGGAGCGTCCGCAGGCCCGGGCCGCCCAGCGGGCGCTCGCCGAGGAGCTGACGACCCTGGTGCACGGCGCCGGTCAGACGGCCGCCGTGATCGCCGCGTCGAAGGCGCTCTTCGGCCAGGGCGAGCTGGCGGAGCTGGACGAGAGGACGCTGGCCGCGGCCCTGTCCGAGGTGCCGCACATCCAGGTCGCCGAGCTGGCTCCGGTGGTCGACCTGTTCGCCGAGGTCGGCCTGGTCGCCAGCAAGTCGGCCGCGCGCCGCACGGTCAAGGAGGGCGGTGCCTACGTGAACAACGTCAAGGTCGCCGCCGAGGACGCCGTCCCGGCCCGGGAGGACCTGCTGCACGGACGCTGGCTGGTGCTGCGCCGGGGCAAGAAGAACCTGGCGGCGGTGGCGGTCACGCCCTCCTGAGCAGGGCGAAGGGGGCGGTCTCCCGGATGGGAGGCCGCCCTCTTCGCCGTGTGGGCCCTCAGGTTCTCCGCTTGTTGCGGCCGAGCGTCGCCATGTACGCCATGTCGCCCAGGAAGACGATGACGACCGCGGCGATGAGCTGGAACAGGTGCCTCATCCAGTCGATGCCGGACGTGGCCTCGACGCCGGCCGCCCGGGCGATCGCGTTGCCGACGATCGCACCGAGAATGCCGAAGATGGTGGTCAGCCAGAGAGGGCTGTGCTGCTTGCCGGGGATGATCGCCTTCGCGAGCAGACCCAGCACGAATCCCACAATGATCGCCCACAACCAGCCCATGGATGCCTCCTCGTACGGCGCTACGTGAGCATTACGCCCAGTGTCGGCCCGCCCGCTCTACGCCGCATGTCGGGTACCGCCGTACGCGGTATGCCCGAGGATGTCCGCGCAGGCCGGAGGTGCCCCGCTCTCGTAGACGGCGCAGCCGGGGCGTACCGTGGAAGTGGTCCGGATCCCGTTCTTCGACCGGAGGCGGACCTGGTACGGGCGGAGAGGGTCCGATGCGGGCGGATGGTGGAATGTGATGCGGAAGCAGCATGGCGGTGGCAGCACCGAGGTCTTCCGGATCACCGGAGCCCGGACGGGCCTCCAGGAGGACGTACGGGGACGGCAGCGCCGGTACGTCATCTCGATGACGGTCCGCACGCTCTCGGTGATCCTCGCGCTCACGCTCTGGAACGTGGAACGGCACGTCGCGATCGTCGCCCTGGTGCTCGGCGCGATCCTGCCCTACGTCGCCGTGGTCATCGCCAACGCGGGGCGGGAGAACGCGCCGTCACTGCCGTCGACGTTCGTGACCGCTCCTATCCCGCCGATGATCATGCCTCCGCGCGCGGACGGCGGCGCCGCGGAACCCGTCCCGCAGGACGTGGCGGGCGATCCGGCAGCGGGCGCGGACCACGAGCCGCACCACCGGACGTGATCATGGCGCGTCCCGGTGGGCGCGTCGTAACCGGAAGTCAGGCTCCCGCCAAGCTCAAGAAAAGCTCAGATCAATCATGTTGTTCCAGTGCCGGGCGACGGGCTGGCCGTGACATACTTCGTAGGCGCTCCGCATCCCCCGTCGGAGCGACGGACCGACGCCGGGCAGCTCCCCCCGTGGCTGCTCGGCGTCGCCTTTGTACCGATCTTTTCCGTCGCGCTCAGCGCGCGTGCGCACCGTTCCTGTGAGACGAACCTGTGAGTGACGAGACCCCGATCTGCTCCGCCAAGGGCTGCCGCGCCGACGCCGTGTGGGTGCTCGCGTGGAACAACCCGAAGCTCCACTCGCCAGAGCGGCGCAAGACCTGGCTGGCCTGCGAGGAGCACCGGGAGCACCTGTCGCAGTTCCTCGGTGTGCGGGGGTTCCTGAAGGATGTCGTCCTGCTGGCGGAGTGGGAGGCTCCCGACGCCACGGCCTAGCCGCCGATCGCCGACATCGGCCGGTCCGGCTGGACGAACGACGGGTCGTCCAGGCCGGCGCCCGCCTTCTTGCCCCACATGGCCAGGCGCCAGACGCGGGCGATCTCCTCGTCGGGGGCGCCGGAGCGCAGGGCCGCGCGCAGGTCGGTCTCCTCGCGGGCGAACAGGCAGGTGCGTACCTGGCCGTCGGCCGTCAGGCGGGTGCGGTCGCAGGCCGCGCAGAACGGGCGGGTGACGGAGGCGATGACCCCGACGCGGTGCGGGCCGCCGTCGACGAGCCAGCGCTCGGCGGGGGCCGAGCCCCGCTCGCCGGACCCCTCCTCGGTGAGCTCGAAGCGGGTGCGCAGGGAGGCGAGGATGTCGCCCGCGGTGATCATTCCGTCGCGCTTCCAGCCGTGCTGGGCGTCCAGGGGCATCTGCTCGATGAAGCGCAGTTCGTAGTCGTGTTCCACCGCCCAGGCCAGCAGGTCGGGGGCCTCGTCCTCGTTGAGGCCCGGCATCAGGACCGCGTTGACCTTGACCGGGGTCAGGCCGGCGTCCCGGGCGGCGTCCAGGCCGGCGATGACGTCCTGGTGGCGGTCCCGGCGGGTGAGGGTCTTGAAGACGTCCGGACGCAGGGTGTCCAGGGAGACGTTGACCCGGTCCAGGCCGGCCGCCTTCAGGGCGGTCGCGGTGCGCTTGAGGCCGATGCCGTTGGTGGTGAGGGACATCTGGGGGCGCGGCTCAAGGGCCGCGACCCGCTCGACGATGCCGACCAGGCCGGGGCGCAGCAGCGGTTCGCCGCCGGTGAAGCGGACCTCCTCGATGCCGAGGGAGGTGACGGCGATGTCGATCAGGCGGACGATCTCGTCGTCCGTGAGCAGGTCCGGCTTGGCCAGCCACTGCAGGCCCTCCTCGGGCATGCAGTAGGTGCACCGCAGGTTGCACCGGTCGGTCAGCGAGACCCTCAGGTCGGTGGCCACCCGGCCGTAGGTGTCGATGAGCATGCGGCCCCCTCCCTCTCGGATCACAGGTCTTCCGACACCTGTGAGCCTACGCGACCCCGCTGACATCGCCAGGGCCCGATCCCACGGGACAGGACGCGGCCGCGTCGTAGGGATCTACGACGCGGCCGCGGTGGCGTGTCCGGGCGGCGGGCTCAGTGCGCGCCGGTGCCGGTCAGGGACCGCACCTCCAGCTCCGCGAACTTGGCGGTGTCGGGCTCCTCCTTGGACAGGACCGTGCCGAGCCAGCCCATCAGGAAGCCGAACGGGATCGAGATGATGCCCGGGTTCTTCAGCGGGAACCAGGCGAAGTCGACGCCGGGGAACATCGCCTTGGGGTCGCCCGAGACGACCGGCGAGAACAGCACCAGGCCGACGGCCACGACGAGGCCGCCGTAGATCGACCACAGGGCGCCCTGGGTGGTGAACCGCTTCCAGAACAGGCTGTAGAGGATCGTCGGCAGGTTGGCGGAGGCCGCGACCGCGAAGGCGAGGGCGACGAGGCCGGCGACGTTCAGGTCGCGGGCGAGGGCGCCCAGCAGGATGGAGGCGGCGCCGATGCCGATGGTCGCCAGCCGGGCCGCCCTCATCTCCTGCTTCTCGGTGGCCTTGCCCTTCTTGATGACATTGGCGTAGATGTCGTGCGCGAAGGACGACGACGAGGCCAGGGTGAGGCCGGCGACCACGGCGAGGATCGTCGCGAAGGCCACCGCCGAGATCACGGCGAGCAGGATGGCGCCCCAGGCGGAGTCGACGCCGCCGAGGTGGAGGGCGAGCAGGGGGGCCGCCGTGTTGCCGGACGGGTTGGACTCGATGATCTCTTCCTGCGAGATCAGCGCCGCGGCACCGAAGCCGAGGGCGATGGTCATCAGGTAGAAGCCGCCGATGATGCCGATGGCCCAGTTCACGGACTTCCGGGCGGCCTTGGCGTTGGGCACCGTGTAGAAGCGGATCAGGATGTGCGGCAGGCCGGCGGTGCCGAGCACCAGGGCGATGCCGAGGGAGATGAAGTCCAGCTTGGTGGTGCCGGTCGCGCCGTACTGGAGGCCGGGCTCCAGGAAGGCGGTGCCCTTGCCGCTGTTCTCGGCGGCGGTGCCGAGCAGGTCGGAGATGTTGAAGTTGAACTTCAGCAGCACCAGGAAGGTGATCAGGATGGTGCCGGTGATGAGCAGCACGGCCTTGACCATCTGGACCCAGGTGGTGCCCTTCATGCCGCCGATGGAGACGTACACGATCATCAGGACGCCCACGAGGGCGACGATGAGGATCTTGCCGGCGTCGGAGGTGATGCCGAGCAGCAGGGAGACCAGGACGCCCGCGCCCGCCATCTGGGCCAGCAGGTAGAAGATCGAGACGACGATGGTGGAGGTGCCGGCCGCCGTGCGGACCGGGCGCTGGCGCATGCGGTACGCCAGCACGTCACCCATGGTGTAGCGCCCGGAGTTGCGCAGCGGCTCCGCCACCAGGAGCAGCGCCACCAGCCAGGCGACCAGGAAGCCGATGGAGTAGAGGAAGCCGTCGTACCCGAAGAGGGCGATGGCGCCGGCGATGCCGAGGAAGGACGCGGCCGACATGTAGTCGCCGGAGACCGCGAGGCCGTTCTGGAAGGCGCTGAACTGGCGGCCGCCCGCGTAGAAGTCGGCGGCGTCCTTGGTCTGGCGGCCCGCCCAGACCGTGATGACGAGCGTCGCGACGACGAAGACCGCGAACAGGGAGATGATCAGCGGCCGGTGCTCGCTGGCCTCCCCCGCGGCGAGGAAGGTCTGCTGTGCGGGGCTCATGCGCCGCCCTCCATTCGGGACTTGATGGCCTCGGCCTTGGGGTCGAGCTTGGCGGCGGCGTGCCGCGAGTACCACCAGGCGATGAGGAACGTGGTGAGGAACTGGGCGATGCCGAAGACGAAGGCGACGTTGATGTTGCCGAAGAGCTTGGTGCCCATGAAGCCGCCCGCGTAGTTGGACAGCAGGACGTAGAGCAGGTACCAGGCGATGAAGCCGATGGTGAGCGGGAAGGCGAACGTGCGGTAGGAGCGGCGCAGTTCACCGAACTCCGCGCTCTCGTGCACCTCGGTGAACTCCTCGGGTGAAGGGAGCCGGTGCTGTTCTTTCGAGGGTGGCGGTGTGTCGGTGGCCACGGAGTCTCCTCGCGGTGCGGATGCGGATGCGGTTGTGACGGGGATGGGGGGCGAGTGTCCTCGCGCTCCCTGCTCAAGGTCACGGCGGCGCGCGAGGGCCGGTTCAACAACGAGGGCGTCTTTCCGAAGTCACCTCGGGTAAGTCATTGCTGGCCAGCGACTTCGGCAGATAGCTTCGGGCCTGCACCACCCGTCATGTACCTGCCCGAGCAGTCACCTGCGCCTCGGGCCGGTTTCGTTTTCCGGATGAATGTGGAGACCCCATGCCTCATCTGCGTTCCAGACGCCGCCTGGCCCTCGCGGTACCCGTCGCGCTGTCGCTGACGGCCTCGCTCGGTTTCCTGCCGGCGGTCGCGTCGGCCGCCCCGGGCACGGAGAGCGCCGTGCGGACGGCGGACGCGCCGAACCTGGCGTACGTCGTCAACACCAAGGTGGACCACCGCACGATCGCCGCGGTGGAGAAGGCCGTCCCGGCGGCCGGCGGCACGGTCGTGACCACGTACGAGAAGATCGGCGTGATCGTCGTCCACTCCTCGAACCCCGACTTCGCCCGGCAGATGCGGGCGGTCCGCGGGGTGTGGTCGGCGGGGGCCACGCGCACCACGCCGCTGACCGCCGCGGGGACGACGGACGAGGGCGCGGCGCAGTTCCTGTCGAAGGAGCAGGCCGCGAAGGCCGCGAACGCCTCCGCCGCCACGCCGGACAGTGAGCCGCTGGAGGCCGACCAGTGGGACCTGCGCGCGATCGGCGCCGACCAGGCGGCGAAGATCAACCCGGGCAGCCGCAAGGTGACCGTCGCCGTGATCGACACCGGTGTCGACGACACCCACCCGGACCTCGCCCCGAACTTCTCCGCGTCCCAGTCGGCCAACTGCGTCGGCGGGGTGGCGGACACCAGCGCGGGTGCCTGGCGCCCGTACACCGCGGAGGACTACCACGGCACGCACGTGGCCGGTGAGATCGCCGCGGCCCGCAACGGCATCGGCGTCGCCGGAGTGGCCCCCGGCGTCAAGGTGTCCGGCATCAAGGTGAGCGACCCCGACAACGGCCTCTTCTACCCGGAGAGCGTCGTGTGCGCCTTCGTGTTCGCCGCCGACCACGGCGTGGAGATCACGAACAACAGCTACTACGTCGACCCGTGGCTGTACAACTGCATGGACGACCCCGATCAGAAGGCGATCGTCGACGCGGTCAACAGGGCCCAGCTGTACGCCCAGAAGAAGGGCACGCTCAACGTGGCCTCGGCGGGCAACTCCAACCACGACCTGGACTCCGACGCGATCGTCGACGACTCCAGCCCCGACGACTCCACGCCGGTGACCCGGACCATCGACCCGCACGAGTGCTTCGACGTGCCGACGCAGCTGCCGGGTGTCGTCACGGTCAGCGCGACGGGCGTCAAGAACCTCAAGTCGTACTACTCGACCTACGGCAAGGGCGTGGTCGACGTCGCGGCGCCGGGCGGCGACCGGCTGTACCAGATACCGGACACGCCGTCGAAGAACGGCCGCATCCTGTCGACGATGCCGAACGGCGAGTACGCCTTCCTCCAGGGCACGTCGATGGCCTCGCCGCACGCCGCCGGTGTCGCCGCGCTGCTGAAGTCGACGCACCCGCACGCCACCCCGGCCCGGCTCCAGGCGCTGCTGAAGGCCCAGGCCGACAACCCCGGCTGCCCCGCGTCGTACGACCAGGACGGTGACGGCACGCCGGACGCGGTGTGCGAGGGCGGCGAGCGGGTCAACGGCTTCTACGGGTACGGCATCGTCAACGCGCTGCGCGCGGTGAAGTAACCCGGCGCCCGGCCCTCCCACCGGCCCGCCCACCTGCCCGCCCGCCCGCCCGCCCGCAGGGCTTCCCGACCTCCCGCACGGTCCGCTCGTATCCCGAACGAACTGGAGAATCTTCCACCATGACAGGGCCTCACCCGCGCCACCGGCGCGCGCTCACCGTTCCGCTCGGCATGGCCATGGCCACGGCTGTGGCGTTCCTGCCCCACCCGGCCGCCGCGGCCGACGTGCCCGGCACCGTGGCCGGTGTCACCGGCGCCGTGAACGACATCCTCGCCCCGGCCGCGGGGGCGGACGCGACCGCGCTCAGCTACGTCGTCAACGTCCGCCCCGGGCACGGGCCTTCCGCACAGGTGAAGAAGGCCATCGCCGAGGCCGGCGGCACGATCGTGACGTCGTACGACCAGATCGGCGTGATCGTCGTCCACTCGTCGAACCCGGACTTCGCCAAGACGATCCGCACGATCCGCGGGGTCGACTCGGCGGGCAACACCCGCAACGCGCCGCTGCCCGCGCAGTCGACGACCGATCTGGGCGCGCCGAAGGTGCTCAGCGCGGCGGAGGCCGCCGACGCCCGGGCCGACGCCACCGCCGCGCAGGACCCGCTGGAGTCCCTTCAGTGGGACCTGCCGGCGATCAAGGCGGACAAGGCGCACGAGAAGTCGCTGGGCAGCAGCAAGGTGACGGTCGCCGTGATCGACACCGGTGTCGACGACACGCACCCGGACATCGCGCCGAACTTCGACCGGGCCGCGTCGGTCAACTGTGTGACGGGCAAGCCGGACACGACCGACGGGGCCTGGCGGCCGAGCGCGTCCGAGAGCCCGCACGGCACGCATGTGGCGGGTGAGATCGCGGCCGCCAAGAACGGCGTCGGCATGACGGGGGTCGCGCCCGGCGTGAAGGTGTCCGGCATCAAGGTGTCGACGACCGCCGGCTACTTCTACACGGAGGCCGTGGTCTGCGGCTTCATGTGGGCGGCCACGCACGGCGTCGAGGTCACCAACAACAGCTATTACACCGACCCCTGGTACTTCAACTGCAAGAACGACCCGGACCAGAAGGCGCTCGTGGACGCCGTCTCCCGGGCCTCGAAGTACGCGGAGAAGAAGGGCGCGGTCAATGTCGCCGCGGCCGGCAACGAGAACTACGACCTCGCGGCCGACGAGATCACCGACCCGGTCTCGCCGAACGACGCGACGCCCTCGGACCGGGTGATCGACCCGTCGGAGTGCCTCGACATACCGACCCAGCTTCCGGGTGTCGTGACGGTCGCGGCGACCGGCGCCAAGGGCATCAAGTCGTCCTTCTCCAACTACGGCCTCGGGGTCGTCGACATCGCCGCGCCCGGTGGCGACTCGACGGCCTACCAGACGCCGGCGCCGCCCGCGACCAGCGGTCTGATCCTGGGCACGCTGCCCGGCGGCAAGTGGGGCTACATGGCCGGTACGTCGATGGCGAGCCCGCACGTCGCGGCCGTCGCCGCGTTGATCAAGTCGACGCACCCGTACGCCTCGCCGGCCCTGGTGAAGGCCCTGCTGTACGCCGAGGCGGACGCCACGCCGTGCACGGACCCGTACGACATCAACAGCGACGGCAAGATCGACGCGGTGTGCGAGGGACCGAAGAACCGCAACGGCTTCTACGGCTGGGGCACCGCGGACGCGCTGGACGCGGTCACGAGGTAGATCAACGCAGATCAACGCAGATCAACGTAGATCGACGTGGATCGACGTGGATCGACATAGATCAACGGCGGTCACGACGGGTGAGCGCGGACTCATCTGTTGATTCAGTCAATACCGCATAGTGCGGTCATGACTGGAATCGCGTCCGCCTGGTCCGCCGTGGGCGGCGATCCCGCCCTGCTTCCCGCTGTGTCGGCCGTGGTGCGGGAGGGCGCTCTTCAGGGGCGCCTTCCCGTACGGGAGCTGGCGCGGGCCTGCGTGGGCGCGTGCGCGCTGGCCGCCGCCGAGCTCGCGGCGCGGCGGGTCCGCCCGGCGGTCGTGCCCGGGGTGCGGGTGGACGACGGGGCCGTCGCGACCGCGTTCGCCAGCGAGCGGCAGCTGCGGGTCGACGGGCGGGCGCCGGTCACCTTCGCGCCGCTGTCCCGGTTCTGGCGGACGACGGACGGATGGGTGCGCACCCACGCGAACTATCCGCATCACCGGGCCCGGCTGCTGGGCGCGTTGGGCGTGCCGGAGGGCGAGGGCGCCGCGGCGGCCGTGGAGTCGGCGCTCGCCGAGCGGTCCGCCGCGGAGGTCGAGGAGAGCGTGTACGCGGCCGGCGGCCTCGCCGTCGCGCTGCGCACGCCCGAGGAGTGGGCCGCGCACGAGCAGGGAGCGGCGGTGGCCGGACGGCCACTGGTGGAACGCGCGCGGCTGGACTCCGCGCCCGCGCGCGTGCTGGCCCCGCTGGACGGCGGCCGTGCTCCTCTCCTGCCCGCCGCCGGGCTGCGCGTCCTGGACCTGACCCGGGTCGTCGCGGGACCGGTCGCCACCCGCACGCTCGCCCTGCTGGGCGCCGACGTGCTGCGCGTGGACGCCCCCCGGTGGCCCGAACTTCCCGACCAGCACGCCGACACGGGCTTCGGGAAACGGTCGGCGACCCTCGACCTCGCGGCCGGCCGACGGACCTTCGAGGAACTGCTCGCGGCGGCGGACGTGGTCGTCACCGGCTACCGGCCGGGGTGCCTGGACCGGTTCGGCCTGTCACCGCAGGCGTTGGCCGAGCGGCGGCCGGGGGTGGTCGTGGCGCAGCTGTCGGCGTGGGGCGCGTACGGGCCGTGGGGCGGGCGGCGCGGGTTCGACAGCCTGGTGCAGGCGGCGACCGGGATCGCCGCGGCGGAGGGATCGGTTCAGCGGCCCGGCGCGCTGCCGGCGCAGGCGCTGGACCACGGGACGGGGTATCTGCTGGCGGCGGCCGTGCTGCGGGCGCTGACCGAGCAGTCGGACGAGGGCGGCAGCCGGTCGGTGCGGCTGGCCCTGGCACGGACGGCGCAGTGGCTGATGAGCGGTGTCGAGGGCGACGGCACCGAGGACGCGGCGTACGACGGGGCCGGTCCCTGGCTGGCCGAGAGGGACAGTGCGCTCGGGCGGCTGCGGTACGCCCGTCCGCCCGTCTCCTTCGCGGGCGGGCCACTCGACTGGACGCGGCCGCCGGCGCCCTGGGGGGCGGATGCGCCGCGCTGGAGCTGAGTGACGGCGGGGCCGGAACCGTACAAAGGGGCGCAAGGGTGTTCCGCCGGTCGTTTTCCAGGACTTGCCCGGTTCTGTCGCGGCTGGTGAAGATCGTGAGGTGACGTTGATACGACCGACCACCGAGGTGGCCGACGCGAGCGGCCCCGGGCGCCCTCCCGGCACGGGCCGGGCCGTCGCTCTTCTCGCCCTGGTGGCCCTGGGCGCGCTGATCCCGCTGCTCGGGCCGTCCGCCGCGCTGCACGGCACCGGGGAGGCCGCCGCGCCCGGCGCCGGCGGCATCGCGCTGCTGCGCACCGTCCTGTTCGCGGCGCTCAGCGTCCCGGTGGGCGAGCTGTTCGTGCGCGGGCTGGCCCGTGCCGTGCCCGGCGCTCCCCGGGCCGCGCCCCGCGACTGGGCTCCGTACGCGGCCGGCGCCGGTTTCCTCGCCGCCCTCGGACTCGCGTCGGTCGTGGCCACCGGCAACCTCGTGCCGGACAGCGTCGCCGCGATCGACGTCGGCGGTCTGTACGAGTCGCGCGAGGGCAAGCTGGCGCTGATGGAGGTCAACGCGTTCCTCGCGGCCGGCCTGTGCGCCCTCTCGCGCCGCCCGGCCACCCAGGTCTGGCCGCTGGCCGCGGTGGTCGTGGCGGAGGCCCTGCGGGCGCACCCCGCGACCGAGGACGGCGCACTGCTCGGGTCCGGGCTGACGCTGGTTCACCTGACGTGCGCGGCCCTGTGGACGGGCGGCCTGGTGTACGCGCTGCGCACCCTGCGGCACTGGCGTTCCCCGGCGGCGGGCGCGGCCCTGCTCGGGCTCTACGCGCGCGTGGCGGCCGTTCTGCTCGCCGCCATCACGGCGACCGGGGTGTGGAGTTCGCTCCGCCGCATGCCGTCGGGCCCGTTCCTGGACCAGCTGACGACGACGGCGTACGGGCGCGCCCTGCTCGCCAAGGTGCTCCTCGTGGCCGCCGTCGCCGCTCTCGCGCTGTGGGCGCGGATCCGGCTCGGCCGCGCGGCCGACCCGCTGACCGCCTGCTCCCCCGCGCGCGCGGAGGTCGTCGCGCTGGGGCTGGTGGTCGCGGTGTCGGGGGTACTGACGGCGTTGCCGCTGCCGATCAGGTGGTGAGCCCGCACCAGGGCGCGGTGGAGCACGGCCGGGCCGCCCCCACACGCCCGCCGTCCCCGGCAGCCACCCCGCCGCGTGCCACGGGTGGCCGGGTCCGTCCGGGCCGGCGTTGAGCTCCACGCGCCCGTGCGCCCGCGGCGCTCACCTTCCGTCAACCGGACGGCGGCCACCGCACGGTCCGAACCGCCCGCCCGGTCACGGGACTTCGGCACGCGACAGTGCTCGGCACGCGAACACGCGGACGAGGCGCGGTACCTGACGGACGGGTACGGGACGGCACTGTCAGTCGCGGCCCGTATCCTCATGAACCATGCTCGAAGACCGCACCGCAGTGTCCCCCGCCACCGGGTGGCCGACCGTGTATCCCCAGGGATACGCGGTCGTTGACGTGGAGACCACCGGCCTGGCCCGCGACGACCGGATCATTTCCGCGGCCGTCTACCGTCTGGACGCGCACGGCGAGGTCGAGGACCACTGGTACACGCTGGTCAACCCGCAGCGCGACCCGGGCCCGGTGTGGATCCACGGCCTGACGAGCGACGTGCTGGCGGGCGCGCCCCTTTTCGGTGACATCGCCGAGGAGTTCTCGGCCCGCCTCGACGGCCGGGTGCTCGTCGCGCACAACGCGGTCTTCGACTGGCAGATGATCGCCCGGGAGTACGCGCGCGCGCAGCGCGAGGCACCGGTGCGGCAGCGGCTGTGCACCATCGCGCTCTCCAAGGAGCTGGGCCTGCCGCTGCCCAACCACAAGCTGGAGACCCTGGCGGCGCACTT
This sequence comes from Streptomyces sp. NPDC003011, assembly GCF_053591515.1. Classification (NCBI taxonomy): domain Bacteria; kingdom Bacillati; phylum Actinomycetota; class Actinomycetes; order Kitasatosporales; family Streptomycetaceae; genus Streptomyces; species Streptomyces sp. NPDC003011. Next base: position 65,851 of record NZ_JBSFTY010000035.1, on the reverse strand, counting down.
CGGCGTCGTCCAGCAGCGGGCGCACCACGCGCTGGACGACGCGCGCGTGCTGGCGGAGGCGTTCCGGCCGAGCCTGCGGGCCGCGGCCGCGGGCGGCGTACGGCTGCCGCTGCACGAGTGCCGGCCGCTGACCGAGTGGTCGGACCGCCCGGTGCCCCGGATCGGGCAGCAGGCGGGGTCCGGGTACGGCGGCCACCGGGCGGGCGGGTGGCGCCCCGCCCGCAAGAGGCCGGCCTGCCCCTACCCCAACCCGGGCCGCTACGAAGCGGGCGGACGACTCAAACAGGGCATGCGGATCGCGTTCTCCGGGGACACCTCCGTCGAGCGCGAGCTGCTGGAGGACCGCGCGGTCGAGGCCGGTCTGCATGTCGCCACCAGCATCTCCCGGCTGACCAGCCTGCTCGTCACCAACGACCCGGACTCGGGCACGTCGAAAGTGGTCAAGGCCCGGCAGTTCGGCACGCCGGTGGTCGACGAGGCGGCGTTCGGGCAGTTGCTCGGGGATGTCGAACCGGCGTCCGAGCGGTGACCGTACGGACGGGTGATTGCCGGGCGACTCGCCCGGCGCCGGCACGCCCGCACGCCGCCGACGGCTCACCCTGTGGCCCATGGCGACCTGCGAAGTATGTGGCAACAACTACGGAATGACCTTCGAGGTGCACGCGCAGGGCGCGGTGCACGTCTTCGACTGCTTCTCCTGCGCGATCCACCGCATGGCACCCATCTGCGAGCACTGCCGGGTGCAGATCATCGGCCAGGGCGTCGAGGTCGAGGGCCACTGGTACTGCGGTGCCCACTGCGCCCGCGCGGAGGGAAGGGCGGGCATCGTCGACAAGGTCTGAAGCGGCCCCCACCTCCGGACACCCCACGACCGAGTTGTACCGTCGTGGGGTGTACCGCTTCCTGTTGTCCCGGCAGTGGGTGATCCTCACGCTGGTCGCCCTCCTCCTCATCCCCACGATGATCAGGCTGGGCATCTGGCAGATGCACCGCTACGACGAGCGCACCGCCCGCAACCAGCTGGTCGCCGACGCGCTGTCCGCCGAGCCGGTCCCCGTGGAGACGCTGACCACCCCGGGACACACCATCACCACGACCGAGCGGTACCGCACGGTGACCGCGATAGGCCGCTTCGACACCGACGACGAGGTCGTCGTCCGCCGCCGCACCAACTCCGACGACGAGGTCGGTTTCCACGTCCTCACCCCGTTCGTCCTCGCCGACGGCAAGATCGTGCTCGTCAACCGGGGCTGGATCCCCTCGAACGGCCCGAGCCAGACCGCGTTCCCCGAGATCCCCGCCCCGCCGCGCGGCGAGACCACCGTCACCGGGCGGCTGATGCCCGACGAGACGACCGCGGCGAGCGGCATCAAGAACCTCAGGGGCCTGCCGGACCGGCAGATCATGCTGATCAACAGCGAGCAGCAGGCGCGCCGCCTCGGCGCCGACGTGCTCGGCGGCTACGTCGTGCAGACGGCGCCCGAGCCGAAGGGCGGCACCCCGGAGCTGATCGGCGCGCCCGGCAACGAGGACGCCGCGCTGAACTACGCGTACGCGATCCAGTGGTGGCTGTTCGCGGCCGGCGTCCCGGTCGGCTGGGTGGTCCTGGTCCGGCGCGAGCTGCGCGACCGGCGGGAGACGGCGGCCGGGCAGCCGGCGGAGACACAACCGGCGGCGGTGTGACGGCCTCCTCCGGTCCGCCCGGATTGGTCACCGGATCCGCCGGGAACCCGGACGGGATGCACCCCCGTATCGAGGACTACGCCCTCATCGGCGACGAACAGACCGCCGCCCTGGTCGGCCGGGACGGCTCCGTCGACTGGCTCTGCCTGCCCCGCTTCGACTCGGCCGCCTGTTTCGCCCGGCTCCTCGGCGACGAGGACAACGGTCACTGGCGGATCGCCCCCGAGGGCGCGGAGCGGTGTGCGCGGCGTGCCTACCGCCCCGACACCCTCGTCCTCGACACCGAGTGGGACACCCCCGAGGGCAGCGTGCGCGTCACCGACCTGATGCCGCAGCGGGACCGCTCCCCCGACCTGGTACGCGTCGTGGAGGGCCTCAGCGGCGAGGTCACCGTGCGCAGCACCCTGCGGCTGCGCTTCGACTACGGCTCGGTCGTGCCGTGGGTGCGCCGGTCCGACGGGCACCGGGTGGCCGTCGCGGGACCCGATTCGGCGTGGCTGCGCAGCGAGCCCGAGGTGCGCACCTGGGGCGAGGACTTCGGCACCCACGCGCAGTTCACCGTCGCCGCGGGCGAGAAGGTCGCCTTCGTGCTCACCTGGCACCCCTCGCACGAGCCCCGCCCGCCGCTCGTCGACCCGTACGAGGCACTCGAGCACAGCCTCACCGACTGGCGGGCCTGGGCGTCCCGTTGCCGCTACGACGGCCCGCACCGGGACGCCGTCGTGCGGTCCCTGATCACCCTGAAGGCCCTCACCTACGCGCCGACCGGCGGCATCGTGGCCGCCGCGACCACCTCGCTGCCCGAGGAGATCGGCGGGGTGCGCAACTGGGACTACCGCTTCTGCTGGCTGCGCGACTCCACCCTCACCCTGGGCGCCCTGCTGTCGTGCGGCTACCTGGAGGAGGCCGAGGCCTGGCGGAACTGGCTGCTGCGCGCGGTCGCCGGCGACCCGGCGGACCTGCAGATCATGTACGGCCTCGCGGGCGAGCGGCGGCTGCCCGAGTACGAACTGCCCTGGCTGTCCGGCTTCGCCGGCTCGGCCCCCGTACGGATCGGCAACGGAGCGGTGAAGCAGCTGCAGCTGGACGTGTACGGCGAGGTGATGGACTCGCTGTCGCTGGCGCGGGAGACCGGCCTGCCCACCAAGGCGGACATGTGGGCGGTGCAGAGCGCCCTGATGACGTTCCTGCGGTCCGCCTGGCGGCAGCCGGACGAGGGGCTGTGGGAGGTGCGCGGGCCCCGCCGCCACTTCGTCCACTCGAAGGTGATGGTGTGGGTGGCCGCCGACCGTGCCGTACGCACCCTGGAGGCCCATCCCGAGCTGCACGGCGACCAGGACGGCTGGCGGGCGATGCGCGACGAGGTGCACCGGGAGGTGTGCGAGAAGGGCTACGACCCCGAGCGGAACACCTTCACCCAGTACTACGGCTCACGCGAGCTCGACGCCTCGCTGCTGCTCATCCCGCGCGTCGGCTTCCTCCCGCCCGACGACCCCCGCGTGATCGGCACCATCGACGCGGTCCGCGACGAACTCGGCCACGGCGGCCTCCTGCACCGCTACAGCACGGGTGAGGGCGGTGTCGACGGGCTGCCGGGCGGCGAGGGCACGTTCCTCGCGTGCTCGTTCTGGCTCGCGGACGCCCTGCACATGACGGGCCGCACGAAGGAGGCGCGGGAGCTGTTCGAACGGCTGGTCGGGCTCGGCAACGACGTGGGACTGCTGTCCGAGGAGTACGACCCGGTGGCGGACGTCCAGCTCGGGAACGTCCCGCAGGCGTTCAGTCACATCGGCCTGGTGAACACCGCCCTGGCCCTGTTCGGGCCGGACGAGGCAGGATAGCGGCCATGGATCTTGGACTGAAGGACCGGGTGTACGTCGTCACCGGGGCCACCCGCGGCCTCGGCAACGCCGCCGCGCGTGAGCTCGTCGCGGACGGCGCGAAGGTGGTCGTCACGGGGCGGGAGGAGGAGAGCGTCGCCGACGCGGCCGCCGCGCTGGGGCCGAACGCGGTCGGGGCCGCCGCCGACAACGCCGACCCGCAGGCGGCGGAGCGGTTGATCGCGACCGCGCGCGAGCACTTCGGCCGCTTCGACGGCGTACTGGTCAGCGTCGGGGGGCCGGCGCCGGGGTTCGTCGCCGACACCACGGACGAGCAGTGGCAGGCGGCGTTCGAGTCGGTGTTCCTGGGGGCGGTCCGGCTCGCGCGGACGGCCGCGGCGGAGCTGGAGGCGGGGGGTGTCATCGGGTTCGTGCTGTCCGGGTCGGTGCACGAGCCGATTCCGGGGCTGACGATCTCCAACGGGCTGCGGCCGGGGCTGGCCGGGTTCGCGAAGTCGCTGGCCGACGAGCTGGGGCCGCGGGGGATCCGGGTGGTGGGCCTGCTGCCGGGACGCATCGACACGGACCGCGTGCGCCACCTGGACGGGCTGTCCGCGGATCCGGAGGCCACGCGGGCCGCGAACGAGTCCCGCATCCCGTTGCGGCGGTACGGCAGGCCGCAGGAGTTCGGGCGGACGGCCGCGTTCCTGATGTCGCCGGCCGCGTCCTTCCTGACCGGGGTCATGCTGCCGGTCGACGGAGGGATGCGGCACGGATTCTGACGGCGTCCGGATGACGGCCCCGCGCGCCTCGGATGCCTCAGCTGACCCTTTCCGGGCGGTGCCTGACCCCGTTCAGGCGGACCTCGGCCGGGAGTGAGGCGAGGCCCGCGGAGTCCCGGGCGTGGGCCAGGACCCCCGTCGTCAGGCCGTGCAGGGCCGTGCCCGGGTCCACGTGGGGTTCCAGCTGGAGGCGCACGCGGGTCCGCGGGGCGGTCGGGCGGCCCTTGAGGCGGGCCTGGGCATGGGCCACGCCGTCCAACTCGCCTGCCTGGCTCGCCAGGACGCCCTCCAGGGCGCGGCCCCGCAGCAGCGCGCCCTCGCCGTCGCCGGTGTCGACGAGTACCTCGCTCAGGCGGTGCCTGCGCAGGACCGCGGTCAGCCACCACAGGGCGAGCAGGACGAGGACGGCGAGTGCGGCGAGGACGGCCGGCCACCACCAGCCGGCGTCCCGCCAGCGGGTGCGCTCGGCGTCGGTGAGCAGCACGTCGTGCCGGCCGTCGCGGATCCACCAGGAGGGCGCCGGGGCGCCCAGTCCCACGGCGAGCACCGAGCCGCCGAGCAGCACGAGGACGAGGCCGGCCACGGCGAGCAGTACGCGGTTGAGGGTCCTGAGCACGGTCCTCACCCCTTTCGTCCGGGTCGTGTCACGCGCACCGCCAGCGCGGGCGGCCGGTCCAGGCCCAGTCCGGTGACCGCGTGGGCGAGCGTGGCGTCCAGGTCGGCGCGGACGTCGTCGAGTTCGCGGAAGTGGGAGACGGCGCGGACGTCGGCCCGGGTACGGCCCACCCGCACCCGGGCGGACTGCACACCGGCGACCTCCATGGCCCGGTCGCGCAGGACCGTGGCCGCCGCGGCCCGGTGCAGTCCGGCGCGGACGTCGGGCCGCGGGCGCCGCATCGGCAGGACGGCGCGCAGGCCGGGGGTGACGGCCAGCACGACCAGCCACAGGCCGAGGGCCGCGGCGACGCCCGCGCCGACCAGCACCCAGACGTCGTCCAGGGGCCGCTCGGCGAGCTGCCGGGCCAGCTGCCGGCGCCAGGACAGGGCGTCCCGGTCCGCCCGTACGGCGGCGACGTCGTACAGGAAGGCGCCCGCGACGACCAGGAGCAGCAGCGCCACGATCCCCGCGGGGACACGGCGCGCCGACCAGAAGCGGCCGCTGCCGGCGGTCTCGCCCGGCTCGCCGTCGAGCACCGGCAAAGTCTCGTACTCCCCGCCGGTGTCGGCCGGCTTCTCGATGACCGGCAGTCGTCGTGTGGTGCCCTCGGAGCCGTGGGGCTCGCTCATCGCGTCCTCCCCTGTGCCAGGCCGTGCGCCCGTGCCGGATGCAGCCGCTCCACCTGGACGGCGACCTCCAGCACCTCGATACCCACCAACGCGCCTACCCGCTCGACGACATGACGACGCACCCGAGAGCATCGGGCGCCGATGTCGCTGGGGTAGTCCAGTTCGAGGTGCACGCGGATACGGGCGGTCTCGTGGTGCACGACGACGGTGGCGTGCGGGGGCCCGGCGTCCTGGGGCAGTTCACCGAGCGCCTCGTGCGCCGCGCGACCGGCGATCTTCGCGACGACCCGGTCGGCGATCCGGGTCACGCCGCGCTCCCCCGGCGGGACGACGGCCAGGGGCCCGCGGATGTCACCGATTCCGCCGCCCACGGACGTCATCACCGCCGGTCGCGCCGCTCGTCACGGGTGCGGAACAGGTCGCCGAGCTCCAGATCGCCCTCCAGGAACCGGCCGACGACGAACCCGACGGCGCCCAGGGCGGCGACCAGCAGGAAGGCGCCGAAGCCGCCGAAGTATCCGGCGAAGCCCAGCGCCATACCGGCGATCATGCCGACCACGGCCATGCTCATGTGCGCTCCTCAGCTCGTCAGCTCGTCAGCTGGACACTCGTCACTCGTCACGGTTCGTTCGCGTCACTGGAGCCGGGACTCCGGCTCCTCGTCCTCCTCTTCGTCCGGCAGTTTCACGTCGCTCACCGCGATGTTGACCTCGACGACCTCCAGGCCGGTCATCCGTTCCACCGCCGCGATGACGTTCTCCCGCACGGCCTGGGCCACATCCGCGATCGCCACGCCGTAGTCGACGACGATCTCCAGGTCGAGCGCGGTCTGCACCTCACCGACCTCGACCTTGACCCCGCGCGTCACCGACTTCGCCCCGCCCGGGACCCGGTCCCGGACGGCGCCGAAGGTCCGGCTCAGCCCACTGCCCATCGCGTGCACGCCGACGACGTCCCGGGCGGCCATCCCGGCGATCTTCTCCACCACGCCGTCGGCGATGGTGGTCCGTCCCCGGCTCGCCGGGTCCCCGCCGCCGCGCTTGACCGTCTTGCGGGCCTGCACCGGCGGCTCGATCTCGTTCTCGTTCTGCGTCCGGTTCCGCTCCGTCATGTCACTCATCGCCGTACGTCCCTTCCGCTGGTCCTCTCCGACCACCGTAAGTGCGGTGACGCGATCGCGCGCCGGTGATGCGGCAGGCTGGAGTAATGACGGCGCAAGAGTGGACGCGGACGGTACGGCAGCAGCTGCGGCTCGGCAGGTTCCTGCCCCTGGGAGGCGCGCGCGACGGCGCGTGGATCGCGGAGACGGCGGCCGGCGCGGTGCTGCGGCGCGCGGCCGAGGACCTGCGCGGGGTACGGCTGGACTCGGTGCGGATCGGGCTCGCCGATCCGCAGGACACGCACGAGCCCGCCGTACCGCCGCCGCCGAGCGCCCTGCCGCCCGGCCCGCTGCTCGTGACGGCACAGTTCGCCGCCAGGGCGTCCGAGCCGCTGCCGGCGACGGCGGCCCGCCTGCGCACCCTGCTGGTGGCCGCGGCGGAGGGCCTCGGCCTGGCGGTGGCGGAGGTGGACCTCAAGGTGACGGGACTGCTGGACCAGGACCCGGAGCCCCGTGCGGTACGTGCGCCGGAACCGGCCTCCGCCACGGCGAGCGGGGACGCCGACGAGGAGCGCGCGGCCGAAACGGCGCTGGCCGTCCCGGGCGTGCACCGGCTGACGGGCACGCTGGGCCGCCCGGCGCACATCGAGGAACGGCAGCACGGATCCACCGCCCTGCCCCGCCGCCACGTCCGCCTGGAACTGGCGGTGGGCGCGGACCACCGGGCACTGGAGGTGGTCCGGGAGGTCCGCGGGCGGGTGGAACAGGCGCTGCCGGATCATCCGACGGTGGCGGTCCTGGTGACCGCCGTCGAGTGAGGTCCTACTCGCCGACGCCGGCCAGGTCCCGCAGCCGTCGGGCCTGCGCGGCCCGCTCGGCGGCGCGCTGAGCCTCGTAGTCGCGGTCCTGTGCGCCGCGCAGCAGTGCCTTCGTCTCGATCACCGCGTCCCGGGGCGCGGCCAGGATCGCCGAGGCGAGGTCCCGTACCGCGCCGTCGAGCTGGTCCGACGGCACCGCGACGTTCGCCAGGCCCGTGTGCACGGCCTCCTCGGCGTGCACGAAGCGTCCGGTCGCGCAGATCTCCAGCGCCCGGGCGTACCCGACCAGTCCCACCAGTGGATGCGTACCGGTCAGGTCCGGCACCAGTCCGAGGCTGGTCTCGCGCATGGCGAACTGCACGTCGTCCGCGACGACGCGCAGGTCACAGGCGAGCGCGAGCTGGAAGCCCGCCCCGATGGCATGTCCCTGCACCGCGGCGATGGACACCAGGTCGCTCCGTCGCCACCAGGTGAAACCCTCCTGGTACTCGGCGATGGCCGCGTCCAGCTCGGCGTCTTCACCCCGTGCGAGGTCGATGAACGACGGCTCGCCGTCGAAACCCTCGGGCGTGAACGCCTGCCGGTCGAGACCGGCGGAGAAGGACTTGCCCTCGGCACGCAGCACGACGACCCGGACGGAGCCCGGCAGGACCCGCCCGGCTTCTGCCAACGCCCGCCACAGAGCAGGACTTTGGGCGTTGCGTTTGGCCGGGTTGGTCAGCGTCACCGTGGCGATCGCGTCGTCGACGGTGAGCCGTACGCCGTCCTTGTCGAGTGCGGGAGCTTCGGGAACACGGTCCTGGTCGGGCGAAGCCATGGGGCGCCTCCGATGGGTGCGGTCAGCAGAGCGATGCTAAGTGACTGCACAGTAACCACCCGGCCGATCAGTCGACCGACCGGGTGGCCACCATCGAAGCCGATGGGCCGCCCGGGTTCAGGACGAAGCGGCCTTCTTGCCCCGCGTCGCCCCGCCACGCCCACGCAGCGTGACACCCGATTCGCTGAGCATCCGGTGCACAAAGCCATACGAGCGGCCGGTTTCCTCGGCCAGCGCCCGAATGCTCGCACCGGAGTCGTACTTCTTCTTCAGGTCTGCCGCGAGCTTGTCGCGCGCGGCGCCGGTTACCCGGCTGCCCTTCTTCAGAGTCTCGGCCACCCGGTCCTCCTCATGGGAAGTGCGCTCTGGTCTCCTCATGATCACCCCTCCGGGGCTTCATGGCCACCCATTCGGCAAGGTCCGTGCGACATGGTTGTGACGACAGGAGCACGTCCCCACATGCGGAACCGGGGATTCCAAGACGTGCCGTTCGTACCGCCGAACGGGTTCTTCCGTGAAAGGCCAGGTCAGAGACGCGCGATGGCCGAGCCCTTGTCGATAAAGGACTCGGCCGGAACATTGATGTAGGACACACCTCGGTACGAGGAGATCTCACACAGATGATGGATCACGGATCGGCCGAATGATCCATACGCAGTGGATCACCCCTTCGATCACGCGGTCGATCACGCGGTCGACCGCCGGGACCGGTCCTCAGGCGAGGGCGACGAGGTCCGCGTAGTCGGCACCCCACAGGTCCTCGACGCCGTCGGGCAGCAGGATGATCCGCTCCGGCTGGAGCGCCTCGACGGCGCCCTCGTCGTGGGTGACCAGGACGACCGCGCCCTTGTAGGTGCGCAGCGCGCCGAGGATCTCCTCGCGGCTGGCCGGGTCCAGGTTGTTGGTCGGCTCGTCGAGCAGCAGGACGTTCGCCGACGACACCACCAGGGTCGCCAGCGCCAGCCGGGTCTTCTCGCCGCCGGACAGGACACCGGCCGGCTTGTCGACGTCGTCGCCGGAGAACAGGAACGAGCCGAGCGTCTTGCGGACCTCGACCAGGTCGAGGTCGGGGTTGGCGGAGCGCATGTTCTCCAGGACCGTGCGCTCGGGGTCCAGGGTCTCGTGCTCCTGGGCGTAGTAGCCGAGCTTGAGGCCGTGGCCCTCGATGATCTGGCCGGTGTCGGGCTTCTCGGCGCCCCCGAGCAGTCGCAGGAGGGTCGTCTTGCCGGCGCCGTTCAGACCGAGGATGACGACGCGCGAGCCCTTGTCGATGGCCAGGTCGACGTCGGTGAAGATCTCCAGCGATCCGTACGACTTGGACAGGCCCTCGGCCATCAGCGGGGTCTTGCCGCAGGGCGCGGGCTCCGGGAAGCGGAGCTTGGCGACCTTGTCGGACCTGCGCTCGGCCTCAAGGCCGGCGAGCAGCTTGTCGGCGCGGCGGGCCATGTTCTGCGCGGCGACGGTCTTGGTGGCCTTGGCGCGCATCTTGTCGGCCTGGGAGTGGAGCGCGGAGGCCTTCTTCTCCGCGTTCTGCCGCTCGCGCTTGCGGCGCTTCTCGTCGGCCTCGCGCTGCTGCTGGTAGAGCCGCCAGCCCATGTTGTAGACGTCGATCTGGGCCCGGTTGGCGTCCAGGTAGAAGACCTTGTTGACGACCGTCTCGACCAGGTCGACGTCGTGGGAGATCACGATGAAGCCGCCGCGGTAGGTCTTGAGGTAGTCGCGCAGCCAGACGATCGAGTCCGCGTCGAGGTGGTTCGTCGGCTCGTCGAGCAGCAGCGTGTCCGCGTCGGAGAACAGGATGCGCGCCAGCTCGATCCGGCGGCGCTGACCGCCGGAGAGCGTGTGGAGCGGCTGGCCGAGGACCCGGTCGGGCAGGTTGAGCGCGGCGGCGATGGTGGCGGCCTCGGCCTCGGCGGAGTAGCCGCCCTTGGTGAGGAACTCCGTCTCGTGGCGCTCGTACTGCCGCAGGGCCTTCTCGCGGGTGGCGCCCGAGCCGTTCGCGATGCGCTGTTCGTTCTCGCGCATCTTGCGGATCAGTACGTCGAGGCCGCGCGCGGAGAGGACGCGGTCGCGGGCGAGGACGTCGAGGTCGCCGGTGCGGGGGTCCTGCGGGAGGTAGCCGACCTCGCCGGAGCGGGTGATGGTGCCGCCGGCGGGGACGCCCTCGCCCGCCAGGCACTTGGTGAGGGTGGTCTTGCCGGCGCCGTTGCGGCCGACCAGACCGATGCGGTCGCCCTTGGCGACACGGAAGGTGGCGGACTCGATGAGGACGCGCGCACCGGCGCGCAGCTCGATACCGGAGGCGGAGATCACGGACAGACTCCAGAGCGGAGGGGGCGGGTGGACGGCTGAGGACGTTCCCGCCGTCTAATGCGCGAGGAGAATGGCCATGGGGCCAGTCTAACGGGGCCGTGCAAGCACTTCTTCTGCGTTCAGGTGTTCGGGCCGCGCGACGACGGCCGGTCCGGGGGCCGGGCGGCGCCCGGGACGTGGACGTACGGGCGCCGCGGCGGCGGCCGGCGGGGCGTTGTCAGTGGTCGCTGCGAGACTGGACGGCGGAGGGATTTCCGGTGGGTGTCACAAAGGAGTGATCGGCATGGCGGCAACGAGCGGCGGGCGTCCGAGCATCTATCCGACCCTGCTGTACACGGACGCGAGGGCGGCGATCCGGCAGCTCACGGAGGCCTTCGGCTTCATGGAGCTGTCGGTCTACGAGAGCGAGGACGGCTCGGTGATGCACGCCGAGCTGGTCCAGGGCAACGGCGCGGTCATGGTCGGTTCCAAGGGCCGCGGCGGCGTCTTCGACGCGGCGATGAAGGACGCGGGCACGGCCGGGGTCTACGTCGTGGTGGACGACGTGGACGCGCATCACCGGCGTGCCGTGGATCACGGCGCGGAGATCCTGATGCCCCCGACGGACCAGGACTACGGCTCACGGGACTACATGGCCCGGGACGTCGAGGGCAATGTGTGGAGCTTCGGCACCTACGCGCCCGAGATCGGGGGCTGACGGCCGGGGCGGTTCAGCTGCCCCCGGTGTGCACCTGGAAGGCGGCACGGCGGACGGCCTTGGCCAGGGCCGGGTCGGGGTGTGCGGCGGCGAGCGCGACCAGGACCTGCACGGTGCGGGGGTGACCGACGGCACGCACCTCGTCCAGGAGCGCGGGGACGGTCGGCTGCAGCGCGGACTCCAGGTGCCGTACGAGCATCGGGGCCTCGCCGTGGTCGGCGACGGCGGCGGCGGTGTCGACCCACAGCCAGGTCGCCTCCTCCCGGGTGAGCACCTCGTGGGCGTCCTCCGGGTCGATCCCGTCGTGCTCGGCGAGCCACAGCAGGGCGTACGGCCGGAGCGTCGGCTCGTCGGCCACGGCGCGGACGTCGGGCTCGGCGGGGGCCCCGACGACCCGCAGGGCCTCGAAGGCGAGGCCGCGCAGCAGGGCGTCCTCGCCGCGGGCGGCGTCGAGCAGTTCGCTGACCGCGCTGCCGACGGGGCGGGCGGCGAGCCAGGCGCGGTATTCGGCGCGGGCCGCGTTCGGGCGCAGCTGGGCGCAGCCGCGGAGCATGTCCTCGGCCGCCTGCTCGATGTTCCCTGCGGGGCTCTGCGCGGCCACGCAGATCTGCTCCAGCTTGACCCACACCGCCCAGTTGCCGAGCGGGGTGAGCGTGGCCTGTCCGTCGCCGTAGGTCAGTGCGCCGACGGAGGCGAGGGCACGCAGGGCCCATTCGAGAAGGGGGGCGAGGGGCGCGAGGGGGGCGTCGGCGGCGGACTCCGGCGGCGCGGGGGCGGTCTCGGCCGGTGCGGACTGGGGGCCGTAGGGGACTTCGCAGCGCTCCGTGCGCAGTTCGGTGACCCGCTGCTCCAGGAGGTCGAGGAGCTGCTCGACGGGGACGGGGCCGGCGGACAGCTGGAGGAAGGAGAGCACCTGGGGCATGGCCGAGACGACCTCGGCGACGGCGGCCGGCTCGTGGTCGGAGGGTTCCGGGTAGGCGAGCGACCAGGCGTCGAAGAGGGCCACCCAGCCGCGCAGGACGGCGCTGTCGTCGCGGTTCCAGGCGCGCAGCCGCCAGCCGGGGCGGGCGCTGTCGCCGTGCACCTCGACGAGTCCGGCGAGGCGGGCGGTGTCCCAGTCGGCGCGGACCTGAGCGGCGGTCAGCCCCAGGTCGGCGGCGGCCCGTTCGGCGGTCTCCGCGGAGAGCGCGCCCTTGCCGTCGGGGCTCGCGCCGTCGCGCCCGGGGCGCAACGCGGCGTCGGCCCAGCGGGCGACGCGGGCCGCGGCGGCGAGACCCGAGCGCGCCATTCTGGCCAGTTCCGCGGGGGCCGGTGTGCCCTCCGGCGGCCGGGGCGCGGCGCGGCGGGGACGCCGCTGGTTCACTGCTGTGGGGGCGGCGGCCAGGGGTCGCGGGCGGACGAGTCGAAGCCTGGAGTCGCGCGGGATACGGGACGTCACGGGTGCAGTCTTCCGGTTGACGGTCCGAAAACCCAAACGGAATGTCACGGCGGGCGACGGGGAGGGCCGGTACCGGGCCCGTGCGGGTGGCCGTAAGCCGAGTTCAGGCCACTGGTACGGCGTTAAACGGAACCTGTGGGGCGGGGCGTGGACGCGGTGCCGCGCGCCGGGTGGAGCGCGGCCGGCCGAGCGGGGCGCGCGACCGGTTTCGGCGCGGTCACATCAGCGGGGTCAGGAAGCGGCGCAGCGTCTCCTCGTAGACCGCCGGGTCGGCGTTCCACATGGCCGCGTGGGGCGCGTGCCGGACCGGGTGGAGGATGACGCGGCGGGGATGGGCGTCGGCGAGGCGGCGGGAGTGGCTCCAGGGGGCCACCCGGTCGTCCGGGCCGTGGAAGACGAGGGTCGGCGGGAGGGGCCGGCCGGGGGCGGGGACGCCGGCGAGGCGGTCGGCGGACAGACCGGTGCGGCCCTGGACGGCGCGTACCGCGAGCGGCAGCAGGGCGCCGGGGGTGCGGCGGGCCGTGGCGAGGGCGCGCAGGGTCGCCTGCCAGTCGAGGACCGGGGAGTCCAGGACGAGCCCCGCGATCCGGTCGTGCGCCGTGGAGCGCGCGGCGGCGCGCAGCGCCATGGTGGCGCCGGTGGACCAGCCGTGCAGGACGACCTGGCGGGCACCGTTGCGCAGGGCGTACCGGACGGCGGCGTCCAGGTCGCGCCACTCGGTCTCGCCGAGGTGGTTCAGCCCGTCCGGCGGGCGGGGGGCGCCGAGGTCGCCGCGGTAGGCGAGGGTGAGCACCGGGAAGCGGAGACGGTGCACGAACTCCAGCACGTTCAGGGGGTGTTCGCGGGTGGTGCCCAGGCCGTGCACCGCGATCACCCAGATGTCCCGCACGCCGGGCGTCAACCACGCGGGCAACGGGCCCAGTTCGCCGGGCACCTCGACGTCCGTGTGGTCCAGGCCGAGGGCGGTGCCCGGGTCGCCGACGTGCACGTTGGGGGTGAACCAGACCTTGTCCCCGGGTTTCAGGGTGCCGCGCGTGACGCGTTCCAGACGGCGTACGACGGTGTCGGCGGAGTGGGCCTCCGTGCCGAGGACGGGACCGACGACCGCGTGCGAGCCGTCGCCGGCGAGGCCGTAGGTGCCGGGGCGCAGGGCCGCCAGGTCGCGGGTGACGGCGATGCGGCCGGCCGCGGTGGCGTGCACGGTGAGCCTGGGTTCGGTGGGCAGCGGGCGGCCGGGCGGCGCCTTGAGGGCGGCGTCGCCGGCGAGACGGCCGGCGACGACCGCGGCGGCGCCGACGCCCAGCACGGCGGTGACGGCAGCGGCCGTCGCTCTGACAGTGCGCACGGCACCAGTGTCCTGGCGCACCGCGCCCGCGGCCAGCGGGAGGACGGCCCGGAGTGACACTTTCCGCGCGGATCTCACCGAAGCCCCCTCAGCCCCGCTGCCCGTACGTCCGCAGCCGCTCCCCTGCCTCCGTCACCTGTGCCTCGGTCAGCAGCGTCGGTGACAGTCCCGGCACCGAGGACGCCGTCAGCCACAGGCGGCACATCCACTCCAGCTGGGCGGTGCGGTCGTAGGCCTGGTCGAGGGTGGCGCCGTAGGTGAGGGTGCCGTGGTTCTGGAGGAGGCAGCCGGTGCGCCCGGCGAGGGCGTGGAGCACGTTCTCGGCCAACTCGCCGGTGCCGTAGGGGGCGTACGGGGCGACCCGGACGGTGCCGCCGAGCGCGCCGGCCATGTAGTGGATCGCCGGGAGCTCGGGGACGAGCGTGGAGACGGCCGTGGCGTGCACGGCGTGGGTGTGGACGACGGCGCGGGCGTCGGTGGTGCGGTGGACGGCCAGATGCATGGGCAGTTCGCTGGTGGGGACGAGCGTGCCGAGCACCTGCCGGCCGTTGAGGTCGACCCCGGTGACGTCCGTGGGCGTGAGCCGGTCGTAGGGCACGCCCGACGGTGTGACCAGCACGGTGTCCTCGACGCGCACCGAGACGTTGCCGGAGGTGCCGACGACCAGTCCGTCGGACACGGTGCGGCGGGCCGTCGCGACGAGCGCCTCCCAGGCGTGCGCCTCCTCGGGGCGCACGCTCCTCCCCCGCGGCTCCGGCACGTCCGGTGCGCCCGCTCGCGCGCCTCGTCCACCCCGCGGGTCCCGCTGCTCCTCGGCCATGCGGCGATCCTGCCAGGCCCGGCGCCGACTCGCCGCCGGGCGGAGGCACTTCGGGCCACTGGCGGAGGGCCACGGCCAAGTGGCGCCGCGTTCGCGCATGTGCCACGGGCTGAGCAGGACCCGGATGACCGGGTGGATCAAGGCGTTCAGCGACGAGGTGAAGCGGCACACCGGCCGCCGCCCGGTGACGGCGGCAGCCCGCCGGGTGACCAACATCTCTTCGACGGGTCTTTGAACCGGCTGAGGGAGTTCGCCGACGGCGGGTGGCCAAGGGGTGCCCGGGCCGCACGGGGCCCACGGAGCCGGCCGAAGCGCGGCGGTGCGAGAACCGCAGCATCCGGACACCGTGCGGCCCGCCTCAGTTCACCTTCCGTTCACTCAGGTTGCTTACGTTCGTCCGGCCAATGACCTCGAACGATTGCCTGGGTAAATGGAAAACTTCTCGCTGATCCTCGCGATTGTGGTAGTAACCGCACTCGCGTTCGATTTCACGAACGGTTTCCACGACACCGCCAACGCGATGGCCACGACCATCTCGACCGGCGCGCTCAAGCCCAAGGTCGCGGTGGCCATGTCCGCCGTGCTCAACCTTGTGGGCGCTTTCCTCTCCGTGGAGGTCGCCAACACGATCTCCAAGGGTCTCGTGGACGAGAGCGGCATCCGTCCCGAGGTCATCTTCGCCGCCCTGGTCGGCGCGATCCTCTGGAACCTGCTGACCTGGCTGGTCGGACTCCCCTCCAGCTCCTCGCACGCCCTGATGGGCGGCCTCATCGGCGCCACCGTCGCCTCCGCGGGCTTCGGCGGGGTGCACGGCGACGTGCTCGTCACCAAGGTGCTGATCCCGGCGATCGCGGCCCCGCTGGTGGCGGGCCTGGCCGCGATGCTCGCGACGCGCCTGTCGTACAAGCTCGGCAAGAAGGCCGACGGCAAGGCGGCGGAGAAGGGCTACCGGGCGGGCCAGATCGCCTCGGCGGGCCTGGTCTCGCTCGCCCACGGCACCAACGACGCGCAGAAGACGATGGGCATCATCACCCTGGCGCTGGTCGCCGGCGGCGCCGTCGCCCCCGACTCGGACCCGCCCACCTGGGTCATCCTCTCCGCGGGCATCGCCATCGCGCTCGGCACCTACCTCGGCGGCTGGCGCATCATCCGCACCATGGGCAAGGGCCTGACCGACCTCCAGCCGCAGCAGGGCTTCGCCGCCCAGACCAGCGCGGCCACGGTCATCCTGGCCTCCTCCCACCTCGGCTTCTCCCTCTCCACCACGCACTCCGTCTCCGGCGCGGTGATGGGCGCGGGCCTCGGCCGCAAGGGCGGCGTGGTCCGCTGGTCGACGGCGACCCGGATGTTCGTGGCGTGGGGCCTGACCCTGCCCGCCGCGGCCCTGGTCGGCGCGATCGCGGAGTACGTGACCGGCTTCGGCGCCTGGGGCACGGCGCTCGTGGCGGTCTTCCTCGTCGGCTCCAGCGCCGCGATCTGGAAGGTCTCCCGCCGCGAGGTCGTCGACCACACGAACGTCTGCGACACCGAGGAGCCGGCCGGAGTGGTGACCGCGGCGATGGCCGCGGTGACCCCGCCGCCGACGGGCACGGTGACCGAGGACCTGACGGCCACGATCCCGGCCCCGGCCGTCGCGGTCGCCGCCGACCCCGCGGCCCCGCCGGCCACGACCACCGTCTGAGCCCCGCCACCCCGGCACGAACCGGTACGAAGGAAGAAGCAGCATGAAGATCGACTGGGCGGCCCTCGGCTCCGTCTTCGGTGTCAGCCTCGTGGTCACCGTGGCCCTGGTGGGCCTGTTCACCCTCGCCGTCATGGGCCTGTCGCGACAGGAACGGGCCGCGCAGCAGGGCGGTTCGGCCGCCCTCGCGGTCACGGGCGCGTACGCCTGCTTCGCGGCCTGCACCGCGGCGGTCGCGTACGGGATCTACCTGATCGTGGCCTGACACGGGCACCTGGCCGCCGGGCGGGTCCGGAACTTCGGTTCCGGGCCCGCCCGGTCGGCGTTCCGGGACCGCCGCCCGGCCCCGCGGGCGCCCTTCGGGCCGGTCCCGCGGATGCCCTGGCCACGTCGGCGATGTGGGGTTCTCCACAGTCCCCCCGCGCAGGTCAACGGCAAGTTGACGGCTCTTCCAACCCCGTGGTGGACTGCCGGGGCCATGTACGGCGGCAGAAGAGGAAGCCGGTGCGAGTCCGGCGCGGTCCCGCCACTGTCACCGGGGCAGAAAGCCCCGGGAGCCAGGAACTCTCGTCGCCGGTCTCGTCGAACCAGGGCGTGGACACCCTGAGTGAGGACATATCGCCATGCTCGGCTGCCGTTCGAGGTTCAGTAGCGTCTCCCCGTCTGTGACAGCGGTCGGCTGACCCCATGCGTGCCGATCGCGTCTACGCGTACGGCGCCGCCGCCGGGCTCCTCGGTGACCTGCTCCTCGGTGATCCTCACCGCGGGCATCCGGTCGCCGTGTTCGGGCGGGCCGCGGGCGCCGTGGAACGGGTGCTGTGGCGGGACCACCGGGGGTGGGGCGCGCTGCACGCCGTGGTGTGCGCCGGTGGCGCCGTCGCGCTCGGGGCCGCCGCCGCCCGTGCCGTACGTCCCTCCCCCGCCGCTTCCCTCGCGCTGACCGGCGCCGTCACCTGGGCCGTCGTCGGGGGGACGTCGCTGGCCAGGGAGGCGCGGAGCATCGGGCGGGCGCTGGAGGCGGGGGACGTCGAGGCCGCGCGGGCCCGGCTGCCGCACCTGTGCGGGCGGGATCCGCAGTCCCTGGACGCCGACGGGATCGCGCGGGCGGTCGTGGAGTCTGTCGCCGAGAACACCTCCGACGCCGTGGTGGGGGCGCTCGTGTGGGGGGCCGTGGCCGGTGTGCCGGGGCTGGCCGGGTTCCGGGCCGTCAACACCCTCGACGCCATGGTCGGGCACAAGTCGCCCCGGTACCGGCGGTACGGGTGGGCCTGCGCACGGCTCGACGACGTCGCCGGGTGGCCCGGAGCGCGGCTGACCGCCGTCCTCGCGGCGCTGGCCGGCCCGGATCCGCGCGGTGCCGTGCGCGCCTGGCGGGCGGACGCGGCGAACCATCCGAGCCCCAACGCCGGGCCCGTGGAGGCCTCGTTCGCGGGGGCGCTCGGCGTGCGGCTGGGCGGGACGCTGTCGTACGGCGGCCGGGTCGAGCACCGGCCGGTGCTGAACGCGCGGGGGCGGGCCGTGGTGACCGAGGACGTCGAACGGGCCGTACGGCTCTCGCGCCGCGTGGGCCTGCTCGCGCTCGGGCTCACGGTCGCCGCACGCCGCGTGGTGAAGGGGCGTGCCTCGTGAACGGTGGTCTCCTGGTCGCCGGTACCACCTCCGACGCCGGCAAGAGTGTCGTCACCGCCGGGATCTGCCGGTGGCTGGTGCGCCAAGGGGTCAAGGTCGCGCCCTTCAAGGCGCAGAACATGTCCCTCAACTCGTTCGTCACCCGGGAGGGCGCCGAGATCGGGCGGGCGCAGGCCATGCAGGCGCAGGCCTGCCGGGTCGAGCCGACCGCGCTGATGAATCCCGTGCTGCTCAAGCCGGGCGGCGAGCAGAGCAGCCAGGTGGTGCTCATGGGCAAGCCCGTGGGCGAGATGAGTGCGCGCGGCTATCACGGCGGGCGCCAGCAGCGGCTCCTCGGGACCGTGCTGGAGTGTCTGGCCGCGTTGCGGGGCACGTATGACGCGGTGATCTGTGAGGGGGCCGGCAGTCCCGCCGAGATCAATCTGCGGCGGACGGACATCGTCAACATGGGGATCGCGCGCAACGCGCGGCTGCCGGTGCTGGTGGTGGGCGACATCGACCGTGGCGGGGTCTTCGCCTCCTTCTTCGGCACCGTGGCCCTGCTGTCCCCCGAAGACCAGGAACTCGTCGCCGGGTTCCTCGTCAACAAGTTCCGCGGGGACGTCTCGCTGCTGGAACCCGGGCTGGACATGCTGCACGGGCTCACCGGGCGGCACACCTACGGCGTCCTGCCCTTCCGGCACGGGCTCGGGATCGACGAGGAGGACGGGCTGCGGGTCTCCCTGCGCGGGACGGTCCGGGAGTCGAACGTCGCGCCGCCCGTCGGCGAGGACGTGCTGCGGGTCGCCGTCTGCGCGGTCCCGCTGATGTCCAACTTCACGGACGTGGACGCGCTGGCCGCCGAGCCGGGCGTCGTCGTGCGGTTCGTGGACCGGCCGGAGGAACTGGCCGACGCCGACCTCGTGGTGATCCCGGGGACCCGCGGGACCGTCCGGGCGCTGGAGTGGCTGCGGGAGCGGGGACTCGCAAAGGCGCTGCGGCGCAGGGCCGCCGAGGGGCGGCCGATCCTCGGGCTCTGCGGCGGTTTCCAGGTGCTCGGCGAGCACATCGAGGACGACGTCGAGAGCCGGCGCGGACACGTCGGCGGACTCGGCGTCCTGCCCGTCCGGGTCCGGTTCGCCCGCGAGAAGACCCTCACCCGGCCGGTCGGCGAGGCCCTCGGCGAACACGTCGAGGGGTACGAGATCCACCACGGGATCGCCGAGGTGACGGGCGGGGAGCCCTTCCTGGACGGCTGCCGGGTCGGGCAGACCTGGGGCACGCACTGGCACGGCTCGCTGGAGTCGGACGGTTTCCGGCGGGCGTTCCTGCGCGAGGTGGCGGCCGCCGCGGGCCGCCGTTTCGTGCCGGCCGCCGACACCTCGTTCGCCGCGCTGCGCGAGGAGCAGCTCGACCGGCTCGGCGACCTGATCGAACAGCACGCGGACACCGACGCGCTGTGGCGGCTCATCGAGTCCGGCGCGCCGCAAGGACTGCCTTTCATCCCACCGGGAGCGCCCGCATGAGCACAGTGTTGTTGTTGTCCACCGCCGACACGGACCTGCTGGCGGCCCGGGCCGCTTCCGGCGCCTCGTACCGGATCGGCAACCCGACCCGCGTCGACGTCACGGAGGAACTTCCGGGGCTGGTCGACGGCGCGGACATCGCCGTCGTACGGCTGCTCGGCGGCAAGCGGGCCTGGGAGGACGGGCTCGCCGCGCTGCGGGCCTCGGGCATCCCCACCGTCCTCCTCGGCGGGGAGACCGTGCCCGACGCGGAGCTGATGGCCGAGTCGTCGGTGCCCGCCGGCGTCGTGGCGGAGGCGCTCAGGTACCTCGTCGAGGGCGGCCCCGCCAACCTCACCGAGCTGGCGCGCTTCCTGTCCGACACCGTGCTGCTGACCGGTGAGGGGTTCGACGAGCCGCACAAGATGCCCGAGTACGGCGTCCACGGGGACCGCGCGCTCCAGGACGGCCGTCCGACCGTGGGCGTGCTCTTCTACCGCGCCCACCACCTCAGCGGCAACACCGCCTTCGTGGACACGCTGTGCGACGCGATCGAGGCGCGGGGCGCCAACGCCCTGCCCGTCTACTGCGGTTCGCTGCGCGGTGCCGACCCTGGGCTGTACGAGATCCTCGGCGAGGCCGACACCCTCATCGCCACCGTCCTCGCCTCCGGCGGCACACACGCCTCGCAGGCCTCGGCCGGCGGCGACGAGGAGGCCTGGGACATCGGGGCCCTCGCCGATCTCGACGTCCCCGTGCTCCAGGGCCTGTGCCTGACGTCCTCCAGGAAGGCCTGGGAGGAGTCCGACGCCGCCCTGTCCCCCATGGACGCGGCGATGCAGGTGGCGATCCCGGAGTTCGACGGGCGGCTGATCACCGTGCCGTTCTCCTTCAAGGAGCAGGGCCCGGACGAGGTCCCGGTGTACGTCGCCGACCCTGAGCGGGCCGCGCGGGTCGCCGGGATCGCCGTGCGGCACGCCCGGTTGCGGCACAAGCCGAACGCCGGCAAGAGGCTCGCGCTCGTCTTCACCGCCTACCCGACCAAGCACTCGCGCGTCGGCAACGCGGTCGGGCTGGACACGCCCGTCTCGGCGGTGCGGGTGCTGGACGCGCTGCGGGACGCCGGGTACGCCGTCGAGGGGCACCCCGACGACGGGGACGAGCTGATCCACCGGCTGATCAACGCCGGTGGCCACGACGTCGAATGGCTCACCGAGGAGCAGCTCGCCGCGGCGCCCGCGCGGGTGCCGCTCGCCGACTACCGGGCCTGGTTCGACCGCCTCGACGCGGGCCTGAGGGACGCCATGCTGGAGGCGTGGGGCGAGCCGCCGGGCAGCCTGTACGTGGACGGCGACGACATCGTGCTGGCCTCCCTCCAGTTCGGGAACGTCGTCGTCATGATCCAGCCGCCGCGCGGCTTCGGCGAGAACCCGATCGCGATCTACCACGACCCCGACATGCCGCCGTCGCACCACTACATGGCGGCGTACCGGTGGCTGGAGACCGCGACATCAGAGGGCGGCTTCGGGGCCGACGCGATCGTGCACATGGGCAAGCACGGCACGATGGAGTGGCTGCCGGGCAAGGGACTGGGCCTGTCCAGGGCCTGCGCGCCGGACGCCGTCCTCGGTGAACTCCCGCTCGTCTACCCCTTCATCGTCAACGACCCCGGCGAGGGCACCCAGGCCAAGCGGCGCGGGCACGCCACCGTGGTCGACCACCTGGTGCCGCCGATGGCCCGCGCCGACACCTACGGCGACCTGGCCAAGCTGGAGCAGCTGCTCGACGAGTACGCGCTCGTCTCCGACCTGGACCCGACGAAGGCACCGGCGGTGCGGGCGCAGATCTGGACGCTGGTGAAGGCGGCCGAGCTCCACCACGACCTGCACGTCGACGACCAGCCGGACGACGAGGCGTTCGACGAGTTCGTCATGCACATCGACGGCTACCTGTGCGAGATCAAGGACGTCCAGATCCGGGACGGCCTGCACATCCTCGGCGGCGGACCGGTCGGCGAGCCCCGGGTGAACCTCGTGCTGGCGGTGCTGCGCGCCTCCCAGGTGTGGGGCGGGCAGGCGAACGCCCTGCCGGGGCTGCGGGCCTCGATCGCCGCGCACTTCGGTTTGGCGGAGAAGGAGTTGCTCGCCGAGCCGGGGGCGCCGGTGAAGGTGCCGGCGGAGCTGACGGACCTCGTGCAGGGGCCCGCGCGGTCCGCCGCCGACGCGATCGACCTGCTGGAGCAGCTGTGCCGGCGGGTCGCGGAGGGGATGGAGGCCCGGGACTGGGCGGTTGCCGAGGCGGCCCCGCTGGTCCGGGAGGTCCTGGGCACCGACCTCCCCGAGGCGGTGGCCGTGGTGGAGTTCGCCTGTACCGAGGTCGTGCCGCGTCTGGAGAGGACCACCGACGAGATCGGGCACATCCTCAAGGCTCTGGACGGCGGTTACGTCCCGGCCGGCCCGTCCGGTTCGCCGACGCGCGGGCTGGTCAACGTGCTGCCGACCGGCCGCAACTTCTACTCCGTCGACCCCAAGGCCATTCCGTCCCGGCTGAGCTGGGAGGTCGGGCAGGCGCTCGCCGACTCGCTGGTGCAGCGGTACCTCCAGGACACCGGCGGCTACCCGGAGTCCGTCGGCCTGACGGTCTGGGGCACGTCCGCGATGCGCACCCAGGGCGACGACATCGCCGAGATCCTGGCGCTGCTGGGCTGCCGCCCGGTGTGGGACGACGCCTCCCGCCGGGTGACCGGCTTCGAGATCGTGCCCTGGGCCGAACTCGGGCGGCCCCGGATCGACGTCACGGTCCGCATCTCCGGCTTCTTCCGGGACGCGTTCCCGCACGTCGTCGCGTTGATCGACGACGCGGTGCGGGCGGTGGCCGAGCTGGACGAGCCCGCCGGCCAGAACTACGTGCGCGCGCACGCCGACGCGGACACCGCCGAGCACGGTGACCGGCGGCGCGCGACCGCCCGGATCTTCGGCTCCAAGCCGGGCGCGTACGGCGCCGGGCTGCTGCCGCTGATCGACGCCCGCAACTGGCGCTCCGACGCCGACCTCGCCGAGGTGTACGCGGTGTGGGGCGGCTACGCCTACGGACGCGGGCTCGACGGGCGGGCCGCGCGCGGCGACATGGAGACGGCGTTCAAGCGGATCGCGGTGGCCGCCAAGAACGTCGACACCCGCGAGCACGACCTCGTCGACGCCGACGACTACTTCCAGTACCACGGCGGCATGGTCGCCATGGTCCGCCACCTGACGGGCGCGAGCCCCGAGGCGTACGTCGGCGACTCGGCCACCCCCGACCAGGTCAAGACCCGCACGCTCGGCGAGGAGACCCACCGGGTCTTCCGCGCCCGGGTGGTCAACCCGCGCTGGATGGCGGCGATGCGCCGGCACGGCTACAAGGGCGCCTTCGAGATGGCGGCGACCGTCGACTACCTCTTCGGGTACGACGCCACGGCCGGGGTCGTGGACGACTGGATGTACGAGAAGCTCAGCGCCGAGTACGTCTTCGACCAGGAGAACCGGGACTTCATGAAGAAGTCCAACCCCTGGGCGCTGCGCGGCATCACGGAACGGCTCCTGGAGGCCGCCGAGCGCGGGCTGTGGGCCGAGCCGGACGCGGACACCCTGGAACGGCTGCGGGCCACCTACCTGGAGCTGGAAGGCGACTTGGAGGGCGACGACAAGTGAGTACCCCGTTCCCGTTCACGGCCGTGGTCGGCCAGGACGACCTGCGGCTCGCGCTGCTGCTGAACGCCGTCTCCCCGGCGGTCGGCGGTGTGCTGGTGCGCGGCGAGAAGGGCACCGCCAAGTCGACGGCGGTACGGGCCCTTTCGGTGCTGCTGCCGGAGGTCCCCGTCGTCCCCGGCTGCCGTTTCTCGTGCGATCCCGCCGCGCCGGACCCGGCGTGCCCGGACGGCCCGCACGAGCCGGGGCCGGGGGTCGAACGGCCCGCGCGGATGGTCGAGTTGCCGGTCGGCGCCTCCGAGGACCGGCTGGTGGGCGCCCTGGACATCGAGCGGGCGCTCGCCGAGGGCGTGAAGGCCTTCGAGCCCGGCCTGCTGGCCGACGCGCACCGCGGGATCCTCTACGTCGACGAGGTCAACCTGCTCCACGACCACCTGGTCGACCTGCTGCTGGACGCGGCGGCGATGGGCGCGTCGTACGTGGAACGCGAAGGTGTCTCCGTACGGCATGCCGCGAAGTTCCTGCTCGTCGGGACCATGAACCCCGAAGAGGGCGAGCTGCGGCCGCAGTTGCTGGACCGGTTCGGGCTGACCGTCGAGGTCGCGGCCTCGCGGGAGCCCGACCAGCGGGTGGAGGTGGTGAGGCGGCGGCTCGCCCACGACGACGACCCGGCCGGCTTCGCCGCGCGGTGGGCCGACGAGGAGGCCGCCGTACGGGCGCGGATCGTGGCGGCGCGGGAGCTGCTGCCGTCGGTGCGGCTGGGCGACGGGGCGCTGCGGCAGATCGCGGCGACCTGTGCCGCGTTCGAGGTGGACGGCATGCGGGCCGACATCGTGATGGCGCGGACGGCGGTCGCGCTGGCCGCGTGGGCCGGGCGGACCGACGTGCTCGCCGAGGACGTCCGGCAGGCCGCGCTGCTCGCGCTGCCGCACCGCAGGCGCCGCAACCCCTTCGACGCGCCGGGTCTGGACGAGGACAAGCTCGACGAGACGCTGGAGCAGTTCGGGGAGCCGCAGGACGACGATCCCGGTCCCGACGGGGGCGGCGGGGGCGGCGGACAGCCGCCGCAGGACGGGTCCGACGGGCCGCAGGGCGGTGACACGGGCGGTGACACCGGTGCGCGGCCGGAGGCCGGGGAGGACGGGGAGCCGCAGCCGTCCGGCACGGGTTCGGGCGAGCAGCAGCCCGTGCGGGCCGCCGAGCCCTTCCGTACGAAGGTGCTGAGCGTGCCCGGCCTCGGCGAAGGCGCCGCGGGGCGGCGGTCCCGGGCGCGGACCGAGCACGGGCGGACCACCGGGGCGCGCCGGCCCCGGGGAGCGCTGACCAAGCTGCACCTGGCGGCGACCGTGCAGGCGGCGGCGCCGCACCAGCGGGCGCGCGGGCGGTCGGGGCGCGGGCTGGTGGTGCGCCGGGACGATCTGCGGCAGGCGACCCGGGAGGGGCGTGAGGGCAACCTCGTGCTGTTCGTGGTCGACGCCTCGGGCTCCATGGCGGCCCGGCAGCGGATGAGCGCCGTGAAGGGTGCCGTGCTGTCGCTGCTGCTGGACGCCTATCAGCGGCGGGACAAGGTGGGTCTGGTGACCTTCCGGGGATCCGCCGCGGAGGTGGCGTTGCCGCCGACCTCTTCGGTGGACGCGGCGGCGGTGCGGCTGGAGTCGCTGCCCACCGGCGGGCGGACGCCGCTCGCGGCGGGCCTGCTGCGGGCGCACGAGGTGCTGCGGGTGGAGCGGCTGCGGGATCCGGCGCGGCGGGCGCTCGTCGTGGTCGTGACCGACGGGCGGGCCACGGGCGGTCCGGAACCGGTCGCCCTCGCCGGGCGCGCGGCACGGCTGTTCGCGGCCGACGGGGTCGCCTCGGTGGTCGTCGACTGCGAGGCGGGGCCCGTACGGCTGGGTCTGGCCGGGCAGCTCGCGGGTGAGCTGGGCGGTACGGCGGTGACGCTGGACGAGCTGCGGGCGGACTCGATCGCCGGGCTGGTCAGGGACGTGCAGGGCAACTCCGGGAGGGCCGCGTAATGCCGCAGGGACAGCCGAGTGTGGTGCCGGACGACGGACTGACGACCCGTCAGCGGCGGAACCGGCCGCTGGTCGTCGTGCACACGGGCGTGGGCAAGGGCAAGTCGACCGCCGCGTTCGGGCTGGCGCTGCGGGCCTGGAACCAGGGGTGGCCCATCGGGGTGTTCCAGTTCGTCAAGTCGGCGAAGTGGAAGGTCGGCGAGGAGAACGCGCTGCGGGTGCTGGGGGCCAGCGGTGAAGGCGGGTCCGTCGCCTGGCACAAGATGGGCGAGGGGTGGTCCTGGGTCCAGCGGGATTCCCAGATGGACAACGAGGACAAGGCCCGGGAGGGCTGGGAGCAGGTCAAGCGGGACCTGGCGGCCGAGACCTACAAGCTGTACGTGCTCGACGAGTTCGCCTACCCCATGCACTGGGGCTGGATCGACACCGACGAGGTCGTCTCCGTGCTGCGGGACCGGCCCGGGACCCAGCATGTCGTGATCACCGGACGCAACGCGCCGGAGAAGCTGGTGGAGTTCGCGGACCTCGTCACCGACATGTCCAAGGTCAAGCATCCGATGGACGCCGGCCAGAAGGGGCAGAGGGGCATCGAGTGGTGACGTCCTCCGTCCCCCGGCTGGTCATCGCCGCGCCCTCGTCGGGCAGCGGCAAGACCACGGTGGCCACGGGGCTGATGGCCGCGTTCGCCGCGCGGGGGCTCGCCGTGTCCCCGCACAAGGTCGGACCGGACTACATCGATCCCGGGTACCACGCGCTCGCCACCGGGCGGGTGGGGCGCAACCTCGACGCGTACCTGTGCGGGCCGGAACTGATCGGGCCGCTGTTCCTGCACGGGGCGCGCGGGTGCGACATCGCCGTCGTCGAAGGTGTGATGGGGATGTACGACGGGGCCGCCGGGGAGGGGGAGCTGGCGTCCACCGCGCAGGTGGCGAAGCTGCTCGGGGCGCCGGTGGTGCTGGTCGTCGACGCGTCGTCGCAGTCGCGGTCGGTGGCGGCGCTGGTGCACGGGTTCGCCTCGTGGGATCCGGGGGTGCGGATCGGGGGCGTGATCCTGAACAAGGTCGGGTCGGACCGGCACGAGTCGTTGTTGAGGGAGGCTCTGGACTCGGCCGGGGTGCCGGTGCTGGGGGTGCTGCGGCGGGCGCCGCAGGTGGAGACACCGTCGCGGCATCTGGGGCTGGTGCCGGTCGCCGAGCGGCGGGCCTTGGCGGTGGAGGCGGTCGCGGCGATGGCGGAGCAGGTGCGGGCGGGGTGCGACCTGGACGCGCTGGCCGCGCTGGCGGGGAGTGCGGGTGCGTTGGCGTGTGCGGCGTGGGACGCGGCTGAGGTTCTGGCTTCCTCGCCCCCTGCGCCCCTTCCCGTCCCGTCCCTGAGGGCTGCGCCCCCAGACCCCCGCTTTCGGCCCGAAGGGCCTCGTCCTCACACGCCGGACGGGCTGAAAGTGGCCGTCGCCGGTGGAGCGGCGTTCACGTTCTCCTACGCCGAGCACGCCGAGCTGCTCGCCTCCGCCGGTGCCGAGGTCGTCGTCTTCGATCCCCTGCGGGACGAGCGGCTGCCCGACGGCACCGACGGGCTGGTCATCGGGGGCGGGTTCCCCGAGGTGTACGCCTGCGAGCTGTCGGCCAACGAGCCGCTGCGCAAGGCCATCGGTGAACTCGCCCGGGGCGGTGCCCCCGTGGCCGCCGAATGCGCCGGGCTGCTGTATCTGTGCCGTGAGCTCGACGGGCTGCCCATGTGCGGGGTGCTCGACGCCACCGCGCGGATGGCGGAGCGGCTCACCCTCGGATACCGGGACGCCGTGGCCGTCAGTGACAGCGTGCTCGTCGAGGCCGGGACGCGGATGCGGGGGCACGAGTTCCACCGCACCGTGGTGGAGCCCGGGTCGGGAGAGGTCGCCGCCTGGGGCGTGCGCACCCCTCGGCGGCGGCTCGAAGGTTTCGTACAGCGGGGTGTGCACGCCAGTTATCTGCACACGCACTGGGCGTCCGAGCCCGGTGTCGCCCGTCGGTTCGTGGAGAGGTGCCGGACGTCATGAGCAGCAGGCTGATCGGAGTCGGGGTCGGTCCCGGTGACCCGGAGCTGGTGACCGTCAAGGGCGTCAACGCCCTGCGCGCCGCCGACGTGGTCGTCGTCCCCGTCATGGACACGGGCGAGCGGGGGCGGGCCGAGGCGACCGTCCTGCACTACGTGCCCGAGGAGAAGGTCCTGCGGGTCGTGTTCGCGCTCAACGAGCGCAGCGACCGGGGGCGGCGGGAGGCCGCGTGGGACGCGGCCGGCGAGCGGGTGGTCCGGTTGCTGGCGGCGCACGGCTGCGTCGCCTTCGCGACCATCGGCGACCCCAACGTCTACTCCACCTTCACCTACCTCGCGCAGACCATCGCCGAGCTGGTGCCGGGGACGGTCGTGGAGACGGTGCCCGGGATCACCGCGATGCAGGACCTCGCGGCGCGGTCGGGAGCGGTGCTGACGGAGGGCACCGAACCGCTGACGCTGGTGCCCGTGACCGCCGGGGCCGCCGTGCTCAAGGACGCGCTGAACGGGCCCGGGACGGTGGTCGCGTACAAGTTCGGGCGGCAGGCGCGGGAGGTCGCCGAGGCGCTGCGGGAGACCGGGCGGCTCGACGACGCCGTGTGGGGGTCGGCGCTGGGGCTGGAGTCCGAGTCCATCCGGCCGGCCGCCGACCTCGACGGCGCTCCCCTGCCCTACCTGTCGACGCTCATCGCGCCCCCGCGGCGCGACGGGGGGCGGGGCGGCAAGCTGTGAGCCCTTCCAGAGCCACGTCATTCGGCGACGCCCACCACCAGCCAGATGAACACCACCCCGGCGACCGTGCACAGCAGGGTCGGGCGGGCGGGGTGCTCGTGGTGGGCCTCGGGCAGGATCTCGGCGGCCGCGAGGTACAGGAGCGCGCCGCCGAAGAGGCCGAGATAGCCGCCGAGCAGCCCCTGAGGGATCGTGACGAGGAGCGTGGACGCCGCGCCCGCCACAGGGGCCACGGCGTCCGCGAACAGCATCGCGAGCGCCCGGCGGCGGGCGTTCCCGTACAGGCTGGTGATCGTGTACGTGTTGAAGCCGTCCGCGAAGTCGTGGGCGACGACGGCCAGGGCGACCGCCGCGCCCATGCCGCCGCCGATCTGGAAGGCCGCGCCGATCGCCACGCCGTCCATGGCGCTGTGGGCGACCATCGCGGCGGCCGCCGTCAGGCCCACCTCGGGGGTCCGGCCGTCGCGCAGTCCCCGGCCCGGGTGCTCCGGGGACGCGGCCGTGTACACCGCCCGGGCGCCGTGCGCGGCCTGCCGGGCGGCCAGCAGACGTTCCACCAGATGGGCCAGCAGAAAGCCGGCCACGAACAGCAGCAGCGCGGCCGGGACGCCGAGGACCTCCGTGCCCGCCGCCTCCAGTGCCTCCGGCAGCAGGTCGAGGCCGACCACGCCCAGCATCAGGCCGCCGGCCAGGCCCAGCACGAGATGGCGGCGGTCGGTCACGCGCAGCGCCGTCCAGCCGCCGGCCAGCGTCATGAGGAACGCGCCGAGCGCGACGAGGACAGCCATGTGCTCTTGCTATCCGATCACCGCCCCGTCCCGCACCTCCGGCGCCGGCGCCGGCCGGACGCGTAAGACCTTGAACAGACCGTGAAGAGAGGACCGTTTCCCATGGCCGATGCCCCCACCGGCAAGGTGACCTTCGTCGGTGCCGGCCCCGGCGCCGCCGACCTGCTGACGTTCCGTGCCGCGCGCGCCATCGCCGAGGCGGACGTCGTGATCTGGGCGGCCAGCCTGGTCCAGGCGGAGGTCCTGGAGCACGCCCGCGAGGGCGCGGAGATCCTCGACTCGGCGACGATGTCGCTGGAGGACGTGGTGGCCGTGTACGAGCGGGCCCGGGCCGAGGGCCTGCGGGTGGCCCGCATCCACTCCGGCGACCCCGCGCTGTGGGGCGGCACCCAGGAGCAGCTCGACCGGTGCGCCCGGATCGGCATCGACACCGAGGTGGTGCCCGGGGTCTCCGCCTTCTCCGCCGTGGCGGCGCTGGCGCGGCGCGAGCTGACCATCCCCGAGGTCGCGCAGTCGGTCGTGCTGACCCGCCTCGGCGGCGGCAAGACGCCGATGCCGCCCGGGGAGGAGGTGCGGGAGTTCGCCAAGCACGGCACCACCATGGCGATCTTCCTGTCGGCCGCCCGCAGCGGGCAGCTCGTGCGGGAGCTGCTGGAGGGCGGCTATCCGACGAACACGCCCGTCGTCGTCGCCTATCAGGCGACCTGGCCGGAGGAACTGGTCGTGAAGTGCACGATCGGCACCCTGGAGGAGACGGTCAAGGAGCACAAGCTCTGGAAGCACACCCTGTTCCTGGTCGGTCCGGCGCTCGACGCCGAGGGCACCCGCTCGCACCTGTACCACCCCGGTCACTTCCACGGGTACCGCAAGGCCGACCCGGAGGCCAGGAGGGCGTTGCGCTCCCGGGGTGCGAGCACGTGATCACGGTGGTCGGCACCGGGACGGGAGCGCCGCCGTCCCCGGACGTCCTCGCCGGGGCGGAGCTGGTCGTGGGCGGACGCCGGCACCTGGACGCGGTACGGCTGCCGGAGACGGCCGAGCGGATCGTGCTGGGGCCGCTGGCGCCCGCGCTGGACGCCATGGAGGACTACGTCGGTACGGGCCGCCGGGTCGTCGTGCTCGCCTCGGGCGACCCCGGGTTCTTCGGGATCGTGCGGGCGCTGGCCGAGCGGTTCGGTGCCGGGCGGCTCGATGTCCGGGCCGGTGTCTCCTCCGTCGCCGCCGCCTTCGCGCGGGCCGGGCTGCCGTGGGACGACGCGGTGGTGGTGAGCGCGCACGGGCGTGAGCTGCGGACGGCGGTCAACGTGTGCCGGGCCCGGCCGAAGGTCGCCGTGCTGACCGGGCCGGGGTCCGGACCGGCCGAACTGGGCGCCGCGCTCGCCTCGGACGCCCGGGTCCTGGTGGTCGCCTCCGCGCTGGGCTCGGCGGACGAACGGGTGGAGCGGGTGACTCCGGCCGAGGCCGCGGGCCGGGACTGGGGGCCGGCGGTGAGCGTGGTGCTGTGCCTGGACGAGGCGCGGGCGCTCGGTGGCGTGCGGACGGTGGCCGGGGCGCCGCCCGGTCCGGCCGGCTGGGCCCTGGACGAGGGGGCCTTCGCCCACCGCGACTCGATGATCACCAAGTTCGAGGTCCGGGCGCTGGCGCTGGCCCGGCTCGGGCCCCGCCTCGGCGACCTGGTCTGGGACGTCGGCGCGGGCTCGGGTTCGGTGGCCGTGGAGTGCGCGCGGCTCGGCGCGGCCGTGACGGCCGTCGAGAAGAGCCCCGACGGGGTGGAGCGGATCCGGGCGAACGCCGCCGCGCACGGAGTGGACGTGCGGGTGGTGCACGGGACGGCGCCGGACGCGCTGGCCGGCCTGGACGAGCCCGACGCGGTGTTCGTCGGCGGCGGGGGGCGCGAACTGCCCGCCGTCGTCACGGCGTGCGCGCGGCGGGCCCGGCGCACCGTCGTGGTCGCGATGGCCGCGCTCGACCGGGTGCCCGCCGCGCGCGCGGCCCTCACCGGCGCCGGGTTCGACTGCGACGGCGTCCTGCTCCAGTCGTCCCGGCTCGCGCCGCTGCCGGGAGACGTGACCCGGCTCGCGGCGACCAATCCCGTTTTCCTGCTGTGGGGCGTACGGCCCCCGGCACATGCTGAAGGAGTTGCCCAGTGATCGGCCTCATCTCCGCCACCTCGGCGGGCGCGGCTGCGCGGGACCGGCTGGCCGCCGCGTGGCCGGACCGGGTGCGCGTGTACGAGGGTCCCGTGGGGGACGCCGTACGGGCCGCGTTCGCGCAGTGCGAGCAGCTCGTGTGTTTCCTCGCCACCGGCGCGGTCGTACGGCTGGTCGCGCCGCTGCTCGGTGACAAGGCGTCGGACCCGGGTGTGGTGTGCGTCGACGAGGGCGGGCGGTTCGCCGTGTCCCTGGTGGGCGGGCACGGCGGGGGTGCCAACGACCTCGCCGTCGCGGTCGCGGAGGTCCTCGGCGCGCGGCCCGTGGTGACGACGGCGACCGACGCGGCCGGGCTGCCGGGGCTGGACACGCTCGGGTTCCCGGTGGAGGGGGATGTCGCCGGGGTCTCGCGGGCCCTGCTCGACGGTGAGCCGGTGGCCCTGAAGGCGGAGGTGGCCTGGCCCCTGCCCCCGCTGCGGGTGGCCGGCGCCGGGACGTACGCGATCCGCGTCACGGACCGTCTCGTCGAGGCGGCCGCGCACGAGGTGGTGCTCCGCCCGCCGTCCCTCGTGGTCGGCGTCGGCGCCTCCCGGGGCGCCCCGGCCGAGGAGGTGCTGGAGCTGATCGGCGGCGCGCTGCGCGAGGCCGGCCTCTCCCCCGCGTCCGTCGCCGAACTCGCCACCGTCGACGCCAAGGCGGACGAACCGGGGATCGTGCAGGCCGCGCGGCACCTCGGGGTGCCGCTGGTCACCCACTCCGCCGAGGAGCTGGCGGCCGTCGACGTGCCCCACCCCTCCGACGCGCCGCTCGCCGCCGTCGGCACCCCCTCCGTCGCCGAGGCCGCCGCGCTGCTGCGCGGGGGCCGCGGGGGTGAACTCCTCGTCCCCAAGCGGAAGTCGCAGCGGGCGGACGGGCGGCCCGCGATGGCGACCTGTGCCGTCGTCCGGCGTCCCGCGCGCGGGCGGCTCGCGGTGGTCGGGCTCGGACCGGGCGCCCGGGACCTGGTCACCCCGCGGGCGAAGGAGGAGCTGCGGCGCGCGTCCGTGCTCGTCGGGCTCGACCAGTACGTCGACCAGATCCGTGACCTGCTGCGGCCCGGCACCCGGATCCTGGAGTCGGGGCTCGGCGCCGAGGAGGAGCGGGCCCGCACGGCCGTCGAGGAGGCCCGCAAGGGGCAGGCCGTCGCCCTGATCGGCAGCGGGGACGCCGGCGTGTACGCCATGGCCTCCCCCGCGCTCGCCGAGGCCTCCGACGACATCGACGTGATCGGTGTGCCCGGGGTCACCGCCGCCCTCGCGGCCGCCGCGATCCTCGGCGCGCCGCTGGGCCACGACCACGTGTCGATCAGCCTGTCCGACCTGCACACGCCGTGGGAGGTCATCGAGCGGCGGGTACGGGCGGCGGCCGAGGCGGACATCGTCGTGACGTTCTACAACCCGCGCAGCCGGGGCCGGGACTGGCAGCTGCCGAAGGCCCTCGCGATCCTCGCCGGGCACCGGGAGCCGACGACGCCGGTCGGTGTCGTACGGAACGCGTCCCGGCCGGACGAGTCCCGTCGCCTCACGACGCTGGCCGCCCTCGACCCGGCGACGGTCGACATGATGACGGTCGTGACCGTCGGCAACACGGCGACCCGCGAGATCGCGGGACGCATGGTGACGCCGCGCGGCTACCGCTGGCAGGAGAGCCGGCCGGAGAAGCAGGAGGAGGCCCGGTGAACCGCGTGGTGCATCCCATCGAGCAGGAGTCCTTCCGGCGGCTGCGCGCCCGCCTGGACACCTCGCACTTCCCGCCGCTGACCCGCGCGGTCGTGGAGCGGGTCATCCACTCCGCGGCCGACCTGGAGTACGCCGACGACCTCGTCCTCGACGAGGGCGAGCTGGTGGCGGCGCACGCCGCGCTGCACGCCGGGGCGCCCGTCGTCGTCGACGTGGAGATGGTCGCGGCGGGCATCACCCGGCGCGAGACCGTGTGCCGGCTGCGGGACGCCCGGTCCGGCCCGGACCTGACGCGTTCGGCGCACGCGGTCCGGCTGGCCTACGAACAGGTCGGGCCCGGCGCCCTGTGGGTGATCGGCTGTGCGCCGACCGCCCTGGAGGAGCTGCTGACCCTGGACGCCTCCCCCGCGCTCGTCATCGGCCTGCCCGTCGGCTTCGTCGGCGCGGCCGAGTCGAAGGCCGCGCTCCGCGCGAGCGGGCTGCCCGCCGTGAGCAACGTGTCCGAGAAGGGCGGCTCGGCGGTCGCCGCAGCCGCCCTCAACGCCCTGCTGTACCACCCCACTTCGCTTTCCGAGGAGAAACAGTGACCACCCCGCCGCCCGCCCTGCTCATCGCCGGCCATGGGACCCGGGACGATGCCGGAGCCGAGGCGTTCCGCGACTTCGTACGGGAGCTCGGCGCCCGCCACCCCGGCCTGCCCGTCGCGGGCGGCTTCATCGAACTGTCCCCGCCGCCGCTGGGCGACGCCGTCGCCGAGCTGGTGGAGCGGGGGGTACGCCGCTTCGCCGCCGTCCCGCTGATGCTGGTGTCCGCCGGTCACGCCAAGGGCGACATCCCGGCCGCGCTGTCCCGCGAGAAGGAGCGGCACCCCGGGATCTCGTACACCTACGGCCGTCCGCTGGGTCCGCACCCGGCGCTGCTGAGCGTGCTGGAGCGGCGGCTGGACGAGGCGCTCGGGGAGTCGGTGCGCACGCCCGAGGACCGGGCCGACGTGACCGTGCTGCTGGTCGGGCGCGGCTCCACGGACCCCGACGCGAACGCCGAGGTGCTCAAGGCGGCGCGGCTGCTGTGGGAGGGACGCGGGTACGCGGGCGTGGAGACGGCGTTCGTGTCGCTGGCCGCGCCGGACGTGCCGAGCGGCCTGGACCGGTGTGTGCGGCTCGGGGCCCGCCGGATCGTGGTCCTGCCCTACTTCCTGTTCACCGGGATCCTGCCGGACCGGGTGCGGCACCAGACGGAGGGCTGGGCCGCGGCGCACCCGGACGTCGAGGTGCGGTCGGCGGACGTGATCGGTCCGGAGCCGGAGCTGCTGGACCTGGTGATGGAGCGGTACGAGGAGGCCGTCAAGGGCGACCTGCGGATGAACTGCGACTCGTGCGTGTACCGGATCGCGCTGCCCGGGTTCGAGGACAAGGTCGGCCTGCCGCAGCAGCCGCACTTCCACCCGGACGACGACGGCCACCACCACGGGCACCACCACGGGGGACACGCACACTCCCATGCGCACTGAGGGACACGGCACGGACGGGCACGGCACGGCGGGGCACGACCTGCGGCACCACGGTGACGCCGAGGTGCGCGACGACGGCTCGGCACTGGTCGACCTCGCCGTGAACGTGCGGGCGGACACGCCGCCCGGGTGGCTGCGCGAGCGGATCGCCGCGTCGCTGACCGGGCTGGCCGCCTATCCCGACGGGCGGGCCGCGCGGGCGGCGGTGGCCCAGCGGCACGGGCTCCCGGCGGAACGGGTCCTGCTGACGGCGGGGGCCGCGGAGGCGTTCGTGCTGCTCGCGCGCGCCCTGAAGGTCCGCCGGCCGGTCGTGGTGCACCCGCAGTTCACGGAGCCGGAGGCGGCGCTGCGGGACGCCGGTCACACGGTGGACCGGGTGCTGCTGCGGGCCGAGGACGGTTTCCGGCTGGATCCGGCGGCCGTCCCCGAGGACGCGGACCTGGTCGTGATCGGCAACCCGACGAACCCCACGTCGGTCCTGCATCCGGCGGCCGTGATCGCCCGGCTGGCGCGTCCGGGGAGGACGGTGGTGGTGGACGAGGCGTTCATGGACGCGGTGCCCGGCGAGCGGGAGGCGCTGGCCGGGCGCACGGACGTCCCCGGGCTCGTGGTCCTGCGCAGCCTGACCAAGACGTGGGGGCTGGCCGGGCTGCGGATCGGTTACGTGCTGGGCGCCCCGGAGACCGTCGCGGACCTGGAGCGGGCCCAGCCCCTGTGGCCGGTGTCCACCCCCGCCCTCGTGGCGGCCCAGGCGTGCGTCTCGCCGCGGGCGCTGGCCGAGGCCGCCCACGCGGCCCGCCGCATCGCCGCCGACCGGGCCCATCTCGTCGCGGGCCTTGAGAAGTTCGCCGCCGACGGACTGCGGGTGGCCGGGCCCGCCGAGGGGCCGTTCGTCCTGGTACGGCTGCCTAGGGCCGCCGCCGTCCGCCGGCACCTGCGCGACCTCGGGTTCGCGGTCCGGCGCGGGGACACGTTCCCCGGGCTGGGCGAGGAGTGGCTGCGGCTGGCGGTACGGGACCGGGCGGTCGTCAACTCCTTCCTCCAGGCTCTGGACCGAGCGGTGACACTGGCGCGTCGCTGAGCCGGGGCACCCGCTCCGGGGTGCCGTCCGGGAAGCGGTCGTGGTGGTGCCGTCCGCGTCGGTGGCGCGGACCTGCGCGGCCGTGCCCCCGGCCTCGCCCGGCGTCGCTTCGGCCGTACAGGCCAGCCGCCTGCGCGGACCGGGGCGAGACGGGGGAGGGCGCTGCTCTTCCCCGGGGACGGCGCGTGCCTCAGCCGACGACCCGTCCGTTCAGCACGATCCTCCGGGGCGCCGACAGGACCCGTACGTCGGCCCTCGGGTCCGTGTCGTACACCACCAGGTCGGCGGGGGCGCCCTCGTCCAGACCCGGGCGGCCGAGCCACTCCCGGGCCGCCCAGGACGTGGCCGCGAGGGCCTTGAGCGGGGGAATGCCGGCGGTGACCAGCTCCGCCACCTCGGCGGCCACCAGGCCGTGGGGCAGGGTGCCGCCGGCGTCGGTGCCGACGTACACCGGGATGCCGGCGTCGTAGGCGGCGCGGACGGTGTCGTAACGGCGCTCGTGCAGCCGGCGCATGTGGGCCGACCAGCGGGGGAACTTCGCCTCGCCGCCGTCGGCGAGCCGGGGGAAGGTGGCGATGTTGACGAGGGTCGGGACGATCGCGACGCGGTGCGAGGCGAACAGCGGGATCAGCTCCTCGGTCAGTCCCGTCGCGTGCTCGACGCAGTCGATGCCCGCCTCGACGAGGTCCCGCAGGGAGCTCTCGGCGAAGCAGTGGGCGGTGACGCGGGCGCCGAGGCGGTGCGCCTCGGCGATGGCGGCCTCGGCCGCGTCCCGCGGCCAGCTGGGCGCCAGGTCGCCGAGGTCGCGGTCGATCCAGTCGCCGACCAGCTTCACCCAGCCGTCGCCGCGCCGGGCCTCCCGGGCGACGTACGCGACCAGGTCGCCGGGCTCGATCTCGTGGGCGTAGCCGCGGATGTAGCGGCGGGTGCGGGCGATGTGCCGGCCCGCGCGGATGATCTCGGGGAGGTCCGCGCGGTCGTCGGTCCACCGGGTGTCGGAGGGCGATCCCGCGTCGCGGATCAGCAGGGTGCCCGCCTCGCGGTCGGTCAGCGCCTGCTTCTCCGCCGTGTCCCGGTCGACCGGGCCGTGCGGTCCGAGGCCCACATGGCAGTGGGCGTCGACGAGGCCGGGCAGCGCCCAGCCCTCGACGGTGCGCACGTCACGGGCGCCGCCGGGACGGTCGTAGGAGATCCGGCCGCCGACGACCCACAGCTCGTCGCGGACGTCGTCGGGCCCCGCCAGGACCCGTCCCTTCACGTGCAGCACGGCGCGTTCACTCATGCATCGCACCTTAGCCAGCGGCCCGGACCGCCTGGTCCGGGGCCGCCCGCGTCGCCGGGTGCCGTCATGCCCCGCACGACGGCGTCCGCGGGACCGGGGGCGGCGCAGGCGCGTATGCCCTTTTCCGCCGCGTCAGCCGCTGCCGCCCACCTGGTCCGACGTCTCCTCCTCCACCTCGGCCATCGCGGGGTCGAGGAGCCGGGAGAGGAAGTGGCGGGTGCGTTCGTGCCGGGGGGCGGCGATGACCTGCTCGGGGGTGCCGTCCTCGACGATCACGCCGCCGTCCATGAAGACGACCCGGTCGGCGACCTCGCGGGCGAAGGACATCTCGTGGGTGACGACCATCATGGTCATGCCCTCGTGGGCGAGCCTGCGCATCACCGCGAGGACGTCCCCGACCAGTTCGGGGTCGAGCGCCGAGGTCGGCTCGTCGAAGAGCATCACCGCGGGGCCCATGGCCAGGGCCCGGGCGATCGCGACGCGCTGCTGCTGGCCGCCGGAGAGGGAGGCGGGATAGGCGTCCGCCTTCTCGGCGAGCCCGACCCGCTCCAGGTTCTCGGCGGCCACCTTCGCGGCCTCGGCCTTGCCCCGCCGCAGCACCCGGCGCTGCGGCAGCGTGAGGTTCTCGGTCACCGACAGGTGCGGGAAGAGGTTGAACTGCTGGAAGACCATGCCGATCCGGCGGCGTACGGCGTCGATGTCGACGTCCGGGTCGGTGAGTTCGGTGCCGCCGACGAAGACCCGGCCCCGGGTGGGTTCCTCCAGCAGGTTCACGCACCGCAGCAGGGTCGACTTGCCGGAGCCGGACGGGCCGATCACGCAGACGACCTCGCCCTGGCCGATCTCCAGGTCGATGCCGCGCAGGACCTCGTTGTCGCCGAAGGACTTGTGCAGGTCCTGGACGCGGATCTCCGGTCGGCTCATTTCACGGCCTCCTGGGCCTTGGCCTCCATGCGGCGCACGACGAAGCCGAGCGGGATCGTGACCAGCAGGTAGCACAGGCCCGCGACCAGGATCGGCGTGGAGTTGGCGGTCGTACTGGCCAGATCGCGGCCGTACTTGGACAGTTCGCGCTCCTCCAGGGTGACGCCGAGGAACAGCACCAGCGAGGAGTCCTTGAACAGGAGCACCAACTCGTTGGTGAGCGGCGGGAGGATGATCCGGAACGCCTGCGGGATGATGATCGAGACCATCGCCCGGGCCGGCGAGAAGCCCAGCGAACGGGCCGCCTCCAGCTGTCCCTTGGGCACGGCCTGGATGCCCGCGCGGATCGTCTCCGCCATGTACGCGGCGGCGACCAGGCCGAGCGCGAGGGCGACCTTGCCGTAGGTGCCGCCGATGATCTCCGTGCCCGGGAAGGCGAGCGGGACGGCGACGCCGATGAAGATGAAGATCAGCAGGGCGGGCAGACCGCGGAAGATCTCGATGTACACACCGGCGAACCAGCGGTACGGGCCCACCGACGACAGCCGCATCAGCGCGATCAGCATGCCGAGCACGAGTCCGACGACGAAGCCGGACAGCGTGTAGAGCACGGTGTTCTTCAGCGCCAGCGTGATGACGTCGGGGAACATCTGCTCGGCGATGTCCGCCTGCGCGAACTGGTTCTTCAGCCGCCCCCAGTCCGCCGAGACCGCGAAGGCGATCACGGCGGCGACGAAGACGGCGTACTGGATGCCCTGCGACAGCCGGCGCTTCTGCCGCCGGGTCAGGCCCTTCTTCCTGGGCTGGAGTGGTACGTCCGCGTCGGTCATGGGGTCAGGAGGCGGACGGCGAGGCGGCGGACTCGTCGTAGGGGCCGATCCACTTCTCGTACAGCTCCTTGTACGTGCCGTCGGCCTTGGCGTCCGCGATGGCCTTGTTGACGGCGGCGAGCAGTTCGGTGTTGCCCTTCTTCACCGTGAAGCCGTACTGCTCCCCGGTGCTGAGGTTGTCGACGACCTTGAAGGCGTCCGCGTTGGCCTTGTTCTTCAGCCAGCCCTGGACGACCGGGTAGTCGATGACGACGGCCTTGACCTGGCCGGAGCGCAGGCCGTTGAGGACGGCGTCGGAGGACTCGAAGGAGACCGGGTCGAAGCCTTCCTTCTTCGTGTAGTCCTCGCCCGTGGTCTGGGCCTGGGCGCCGAGCTCGGCGCCCTTGGACTTCACGTCGGCGAGGGAGCCGAGCCCGCTGTCCTTGTCGACCAGGACGGCCTGGGTGGCG
Source organism: Streptomyces sp. NPDC003011 (assembly GCF_053591515.1). Classification (NCBI taxonomy): domain Bacteria; kingdom Bacillati; phylum Actinomycetota; class Actinomycetes; order Kitasatosporales; family Streptomycetaceae; genus Streptomyces; species Streptomyces sp. NPDC003011. The sequence goes on along the minus strand of NZ_JBSFTY010000035.1, from coordinate 26,942 downwards.
TCGAAGTACGGGTCCGAGAAGTCGACGTTCTTCTTGCGCTCCTCGGTGATGGTCATGCCGGCCGCGGCCAGGTCGCACTCGCCGGCGTTGAGGAAGGCACCGGTCTTGAAGTTCTCGAAGGGCGTGTCGAGGATCTCCTGCTTCACGTCCAGGTCCTTGGCGACCAGGTCGATCAGGGAGACGTCGAAGCCCTGCACCTTGCCGTCGATCTCCGACTGGAAGGGCGGGTACGGCAGGTGCGTGCAGGTGGTGATCTGTCCGGCCTTGACCAGTTCGACCCCGCCGGCGGCGGTCTTCGAGCCGCTGCCGCCGTTGTCGCTGGAGGTGCAGGCGGACACGAGCACCAGCCCGGCCGTCGCGGTGATGGCGGCCAGGACACGGGTCCGGCGCCCGATGAGCGTGTTCACGGCGGGCCTTCCTGTGGGAGAAACGGGAGGTTCTGATTATAAGGATGGGTTTGAGTGCCTCCAACCAAACCGATGGTCAGGCGGCCGTCCGGCCTAAGAGTCATCGGTCCGGGGGGATCCGGATCACCGGCCGAAGGCCCCGAAGCGGACGGGAACGCGCCGGTTACCCTCGACTCGTCTACCCCGCGAGTGAAGAGAGCACCGCCGTGACCCACCCGTTTCTGGATCTCGCCCCGTTGACCGCGGCGCGCTTCGCGTCCATCGAGGACCGCGTGGCGCGGCTGCTGCGCACCGAGCAGGACGTCGTGATCATGCAGGGCGAGGCGCTGCTGCCGCTGGAGGGCGCGATCCGCTCCACCGCCGGACCCGGCACCACGGCACTGAACGTGATCACCGGCCCGTACGGGCAGACCTTCGGGGACTGGCTGCGGGACTGCGGCGCCACGGTGATCGACCTGGCGGTGCCCTTCCACACGGCGGTCACGGCCGGGCAGGTCCGGGAGGCCTTCGCCGCGCACCCCGGGATCGACTTCGTGTCCCTGGTGCACGCGGAGGCGGCGACCGGGAACACCAACCCGGTCGCGGAGATCGGCGAGGTCGTGCGGGAGCGGGGCGCGCTGTTCTACCTGGACGCCGTCGCCTCCGTCGGGGCCGAGCCGGTGCTGCCGGACGCGTGGGGTGTGGACCTGTGCGTGATCGGGGCGCAGAAGGCGATGGGCGGGCCGGCCGGCGTGTCCGCGGTGTCGGTGAGCGAGCGGGCGTGGGCGCGGATGGCTGCGAACCCGAGGGCGCCGCGACGGTCGTACCTCTCGCTGCTGGACTGGAAGGAGCGGTGGCTGGACGGGGGCCGCGCGGCGCTCCCGCACGCCCCGGCCCAGCTGGAGATGCTGGCGCTGGAGGCCTGCGTCGAGCGGATCGAGGCGGACGGCCTGGACGCCGTGATGACCAGGCACCGGCGCGCCGCCGAGGCGACCCGGGCGGGAGCGCGGGCCCTGGGCGGGGGGCTGGAACCGTACGTGTACGAGGACGCCGAGGCCGCGCCGGTCGCCACGACGCTGCGGGCACCGTCGGGTGTCGACGCCTCGGAGCTGGTGGCCCGGGCCCTGCGGGCCGACCCCGGGGTGCCGCTGGCCGCGGGCGGGGGCGCGCTGGCCAAGGAGATGATCCGGGTCAACCACTACGGGGTGGACGCGACGCGCGGAGCGGTGCGGGCCGGCCTCTCCGCGCTGGGCGCCGCGCTGGCCTCGGCGGGGCAGCGGGTGGACGTCGAGGGGGCGCTGCGGGTCGCGGAGGACGCGTGGCGCTAGAGGGTGTTGCGGAGGCCGCGGGCTGAGGGCTCGGCCCCGCCGCCCTCCGCCCCTGCCGGCCCGGGGGCCGCGCTCCCGGGTCCTCTACCGGCCCGGCGGTCCTCACCCTCGAACGCCGGACGGACCGGAACGTCCCGTGCCATGCTCGGCCCATGACCACCGGCTCCCCCCACACCCTGCCCGACGGCCGCCCCGTCCCCCTCCTGACCGGCGACGAGCGCCCCATGCTCGAAAGCTGGCTCGCCTTCCACCGCGCCACGCTGGAGCTGAAGTGCGCCGGGCTGGACGACACGCAGGTGCGGACCGCGTCGGCCGAGCCGTCGTCCCTGACGCTGCTGGGGCTGGTGCGGCACCTCGCCGAGGTGGAGCGGAACTGGTTCCAGCGGGTGGCCGCGGGGCTCGGCGTACCACCGCTGTACGGGGAGGGGAACGGGTACGTCCTCGATCCGGAGCGAGGGCTGGACGAGGCGGTGGCCACCTGGAAGCGGGAGATCGCCCGCGGGGACGAGCTGTGCGCCGGTCGGTCGCTGGACGACGTGGGCCGCATCGCCGACGGGTTCATGGCCGGGGTGGAGGTCAGTCTGCGGTGGGTGTATGTGCACATGATCGAGGAGTACGCGCGGCACAACGGGCACGCGGACATCTTGCGAGAACGGATCGACGGAATAACCGGAGCCTAATTACCGGTTAATCCCGAGTATATTTCTGAATTCATTCCGAGCGAGTCTCCCGTATTCTCCTGCCCGGTTTCCATCGGCCTAAACGCGAAGATTCCGCGAACACCCACGGGTGCAATTCGGGTAGGTCTCGTGGGGGTTACACGGTTGTGACGCGTTACACAACGTGATCCATTTGCCCTTAATTTCCCGGCCAAACCGGTCATACCGGATCGTTTTCACGCGTCCGCATGCGCCTGCGTGATAACACAGGCAACGCCCGTACGTAACCCCACCCGGCGATGCATTTTTCCATTTCCCTGGGTAAATTCGATTTGCATGACCGCCGCACACGCAGACCTGCACATAGACCGTCCGACGGTGGCGGACGGCGCCGCGCTGTGGCGGATGGCCCGGGACTCGAAGGTCCTCGACCTGAACTCGTCCTACAGCTATCTGCTGTGGTGCCGCGACTTCGCCGCCACGTCGGCCGTCGCACGCGACGAGCACGGCGAGCCGGTCGGCTTCGTCACCGGGTACGTCCGCCCGGACCGTCCGGACACCCTGCTCGTGTGGCAGGTGGCCGTGGACGGGACACGCCGCGGGCGCGGGCTCGCGGCCGCCCTGCTGGACGGGCTGGCCGCGCGGACCGCCGCCGAGCGCGGGCTGACCGTCGTCGAGACCACCATCACGCCGGGCAACACCGCCTCCGAGCGCCTGTTCACGTCGTTCGCCGAGCGCCACGGCGCCCGGCTGGAGCGCGAGGTGCTGTTCGACACGGGCCTGTTCCCCGACGGCCCGCACGATCCCGAGGTGCTGTACCGCATCGGCCCCCTGTCCCTCACTCCCTCCGCCTGACCCCCACGCAACGAGGAGCCATTCGTCGTGACCATCACCCAGCCCGACCTCAGCGTCTTCGAGACCGTCGAGTCCGAGGTACGCAGCTACTGCCGCGGCTGGCCCGCCGTCTTCGACCGTGCGCAGGGCAGCCGCATGTACGACGAGGACGGTCATGAGTACCTCGACTTCTTCGCCGGCGCCGGGTCGCTGAACTACGGCCACAACAACCCCGTCCTCAAACGGGCGCTCATCGACTACCTGGAGCGGGACGGCGTCACGCACGGGCTCGACATGTCGACCACCGCCAAGCGGGCCTTCCTGGAGTCCTTCCAGAACATGGTGCTCCGGCCGCGTGATCTGCCCTACAAGGTCATGTTCCCGGGGCCGACCGGCACCAACGCCGTGGAGTCCGCGCTGAAGCTGGCGCGGAAGGTGAAGGGGCGCGAGGCGATCGTGTCGTTCACCAACGCCTTCCACGGCATGTCGCTGGGCTCGCTCGCCGTGACCGGCAACGCCTTCAAGCGGGCCGGCGCGGGCATCCCGCTGGTCCACGGGACGCCGATGCCGTTCGACAACTACTTCGAGGGCAGGATCCCGGACTTCCTGTGGTTCGAGCGCCTGCTGGAGGACCAGGGCTCCGGCCTCAACAAGCCGGCCGCGGTGATCGTGGAGACCGTGCAGGGCGAGGGCGGCATCAACGTCGCGCGCCCGGAGTGGCTGCGCGCGCTCGCCGACCTGTGCGAGCGGCAGGACATGCTGCTCATCGTCGACGACATCCAGATGGGCTGCGGGCGCACCGGTGCCTTCTTCTCCTTCGAGGAGGCCGGGATCACCCCCGACATCGTCACCGTCTCCAAGTCCATCAGCGGCTACGGCCTGCCCATGTCGCTGTGCCTGTTCAAGCCCGAGCTGGACATCTGGGAGCCGGGCGAGCACAACGGCACCTTCCGCGGCAACAACCCCGCCTTCGTCACGGCCACCGCCACCCTGGAGGCGTACTGGGCGGACGGGTCCGCGATGGAGAAGCAGACCCGCGCCAAGGGCGAGCAGGTCGAGCAGGCCTTCATCTCCATCACCGAGGAGAACCTCGCCGACGTGAAGGAGTACCGGGGCCGCGGCCTGGTGTGGGGCATGGAGTTCCACGACAAGGAGCGCGCGGGACGCATCGCCAAGCGCGCCTTCGAACTCGGCCTGCTCATCGAGACCTCGGGCCCGGAGAGCGAGGTCGTGAAACTGCTTCCGGCGCTCACCATCACGCCCGATGAGCTGGACGCCGGGCTGAGCATCCTCGCCCGCGCCGTCCGCGAGACCGTCTGACGCCGGCAGACGCCCGATCCCACCGGCACATCCACCTAGGAGGCATCGCAGCACCGTGATCGTCCGTTCGTTCAAGGACCTCGAAGGCACCGACCGGCACGTGAAGGCCGCGTCCGGCACCTGGGAGAGCAAACGCATCGTCCTCGCCAGGGAGCGGGTCGGCTTCTCGCTGCACGAGACGATCCTGTACGCGGGCACGGAGACGTCGATGTGGTACGCGAACCACGTCGAGGCCGTCGTGTGCGTCGAGGGCGAGGCCGAGCTCACCGACGACGAGACCGGGCAGAAGTACACGATCACGCCCGGCACCATGTACCTGCTCGACGGTCACGAGCGGCACACGATGCGGATCAAGGAGGACTTCCGCTGCATCTGTGTCTTCAACCCGCCCGTGACCGGACGGGAGGACCACGACGAGAACGGCGTCTACCCGCTGCTCACCGAACCCGAGGAGGTGTGATCTCACCATGACCACCACCACGCCCGCCACCACGCCCACCGCCACCGTCACGGATCTCTATCCCAGCCGTGGCGCCACCGAGGTGTCCCTCCCGCGCCTGGACCCGGTCGTCTGGTCCCCGCCCGGCACCGCCGGCCCGGTCTCCGACACCGACCTCCAGGCCTTCGAGCGCGACGGCTTCCTCGCCGTCGACCAGCTCATCGGTCCCGACGAGGTGTCCGTGTACCACCAGGAGCTGGAGCGGCTGGTCACGGACCCGGCGATCCGCGCCGACGAACGCTCCATCGTCGAGCCGAAGTCCCAGGAGATCCGCTCCGTCTTCGAAGTGCACAAGATCAGCGAGGTGTTCGCGCGGCTCGTGCGCGACGAGCGGGTCGTCGGCCGGGCCCGGCAGATCCTCGGCTCGGACGTGTACGTCCACCAGTCGCGGATCAACGTCAAGCCGGGCTTCGGCGCCAGCGGCTTCTACTGGCACTCCGACTTCGAGACCTGGCACGCCGAGGACGGTCTGCCGAACATGCGGACCGTGTCCGTGTCGATCGCGCTCACCGAGAACTACGACACCAACGGCGGCCTCATGATCATGCCGGGGTCGCACCGGACGTTCCTCGGGTGCGCGGGGGCCACGCCGAAGGACAACTACAAGAAGTCCCTGCAGATGCAGGACGCGGGCACGCCCTCGGACGAGGCGCTGACCAGGATGGCGTCCGAGTACGGCATCAAGCTCTTCACGGGCAGGGCCGGTTCGGCGACCTGGTTCGACTGCAATTGCATGCACGGCTCGGGCGACAACATCACGCCGTTCCCGCGCAGCAACGTGTTCATCGTGTTCAACAGCGTGGAGAACAAGGCCGTCGAGCCGTTCGCGGCTCCGGTACGGCGGCCCGAGTTCATCGGGGCGAGGGACTTCACTGCGGTGAAGTGAGCCCTGTGCTCGGAGGAGCGGGCGGTGTCACCGGCGTGACGTGCTGTAAGGCCGTGCCGGTGACACCGCCCGCTGTGGTGCGTTCCGCACTCTCAGGGGGACAGCACGTCCAGCAGTCGGTCGACATCCGTGGGCGTGTTGTACAGGTGGAAGGCCGCGCGCAGGTTGCCCGCGCGGTCCGAGACCTCCACGCCGGCACTGCTCAGCTCCCCCTGGCGGTGGCCGAGCCGGGGAACGGAGACGATCGGGGAGCCGGGGGACGGGACGGGTTCGTGGCCGAGGGTGTGCAGCCCCGCGCGGAAGCGGTCGGCCAGGGCCAGGTCGTGTGCGCGGACCGCGTCCACGCCCAGTTCCTCCACCAGCGCGAGGGAGCGGCGGGCGCCGGCGTAGGAGAAGAGGGCCGGGCTCTCGTCGAACCGGCTGGCGGAGTGGGCGAGTTCCTCGACGGGGCCGTAGCAGGCGTCCCAGGGACGCTCGCCCGCCACCCAGCCGGCGAACAGCGGCGGGAGTCCGCCGAGGTCCTCCGGGACGACCAGGAACGCCACCCCGCGCGGGCACAGCAGCCACTTGAAGGCGACGGAGGAGACGTAGTCGTACGCGTCCGCGGTGAAGTCCAGCCAGCCCGCTGCCTGGGACGCGTCGACGTAGGTGCGCGCCCCGTGCTCGCGGGCCGCCGCCCGGATCGCGGCCAGGTCGGCGACCCGGCCGTCCGCCGACTGGACGGCGCTGACCGCGACCAGGGCCGTGCCGGGCCGCACCGACTCGGCGACGCGGTCCAGCGGCACGCTGCGCACCTTGAGGTCGCGGCGGACGTGGAAGGGGTTCACCAGGGAACTGAAGTCGGCCTCGGCGGTGAGGACTTCGGCGCCCTCCGGCAGCGAGGCGGCGACCAGCCCGCTGTAGACGGCGACCGAGGCCCCGGCCGCGACCCGGCGGGCGGGGACCCCGGCCAGCCGGGCGAAGGCGGCCCGGGCCGCCTCGACATCGGCGAACATGTCGGTCGGCTGCCCGGCCGCGGCCGCCTCGACGGCGGCGTGCATGGCGGCCACGGTGCGGGCGGGCATGAGCCCGGTGCTCGCGGTGTTGAGGTAGGTGTTCTTCGGGGCGAACTCGGTGCGGACGAGGCTCTCGAAGGTCTCCATGGACCCACTGTGGGCCCGGGGTGACCTCCCGGTCCATTGCGAATTCTTACGCGATTCCCCTAAGGAACGCTTATACGTGGGCCCTGACCCGCGCTGTTCAGGACCGCGGCACCGCGCACCCGTCCGGGCCGCACGCCTCCGCGCCGCCCTCGTCGACCAGCTTCAGCGGTGACCGCTCGCCCCACGCCTGGTCCAGCGCCTGGGCGAAGACCTCGGCGGGCTGGGCGCCGGAGACGCCGTACGTGCGGTCCAGGACGAAGAAGGGCACACCGCTCGCCCCGAGCCGGGCGGCCTCGCGCTCGTCGGCGCGGACGTCGTCGGCGTACGCGGTGGGGTCGGCGAGCACCGCGCGGGCGGCCTCGGCGTCCAGGCCGGCGGCGACGGCCAGCTCCACCAGCCGCTCGTCGCCCTCGGCGAAGAGGGACCGCTCCTCGGCGAAGTTGGCCCGGTAGAGGAGCTGGATCAGCGCGTCCTGCTTTCCCCGCTCCTTGGCGAGGTGGAGCAGGCGGTGCATGTCGAAGGTGTTGCCGTGGTCACGGCCCCGCGTCCGGTACTCCAGTCCCTCGGCGGCGGCCTGGGCGCCCAGGTTCTCCTCGCCGGCCTGGGCCTGCGCCTCGCTCATGCCGTACTTCTTGGTGAGCATCGTGAGCACGGGCTGGACGTCACCCTTGGCCCGGTTGGGGTCCAGCTCGAACGACCGGTGCACCACCTCGACCTGGTCGCGGTGCGGGAAGGCCTCCAGCGCCTTGTCGAAGCGGGCCTTTCCCACGTAGCACCAGGGGCAGGCGATGTCCGTCCAGATCTCGACGCGCATGGTCTCGGCTCTCTCCGGGTCGGGCGGGTGACGGAGCTCCTCCGCCGAGTGGATGAACCTTCAAGCAGCGGGGGGTATTCCCCGGGAGGGCTTCGGCGGGCGCCCGGGCGGGATGCCTGCGGCGGCCTGTGCGGGCGGGGGTGGGATGTCCGGGGGCCTGGGGATCGCCGTGCCCGGGGCGCCGGTCCCCGACGGTTTCGCCGAGGGGACGCGGCTGAGCCTCGCCACCAGCGCGGCCCCGCTCGTGGTGACGTTCGCCCTCAGCTGCCGTCTCGCAGGTCGCCCGGCGCGCCGGACCGGAACGCGAGGTGGTCGTACGTCACCACGCACCCCTCCCCCACCGGCGCCTGCGCCATGAAGCCGACCAGGGCGGCGCCGGTCTCCTGCTCCTCCCCGAGGGCGAAGAACCGGACGAAGGTCCAGCGCTCGCCGTCGAGGGAGGCGTGGAAGGCGAAGGCCCGGCCGGTGCGGGTGACCCGAAGCCACACCGAACTGCCGTCCACCGGGAAGGAGTTGGCGTCGTCGGAGTGCCCCCGGGTGACCACCGTGCAGACGGTCGGCACGTCCGGGGAGTACTCCAGGCAGAGCTTCGCCCAGGCCCGCTCCCCGACATGGACGTACAGCACCCCGGCGTCGAAGTCCCCGGCGAACCCGACCGTGACCCGGGCGATCAGCTGGAAGTCCCCTTCGGGCGCCCCGAGCAGCCGGGGCGCGTCGGAGGCCGGGTCCAGCGCCTCGCCGGTGGGCGGCACGAAGCGGTCCTGGCGCGGGCCGGCCCGCCCGGTGAGGACACCGTCCGCGTAGGTCCAGTCACCGTCGGGCCCGAAGGCACGCAGGGGGAAGGGCAGTTCGGGAAGTACGACGTCCATCGGCCAGGTCTCCAGGGGCCAGGTCTCCAGGGGCCAGTTGAGTCACCCAGGGGGCGCGGGGAACCGCGCCACCGGCCACGACGGACCGGCAGCGCGCGAACGACCCGCACCCCAGCGGGGCGCTACCGCTCCAGACGCCCGTTGAACCGGCGGGGCAGCCCCAGCGGGTTGTCGTCCCGCAGCTCGGGCGGCAGCAGCGCCTGCGGCGCGTTCTGGTACGCGACCGGCCGCAGCCACCGCTCGATCGCGGTACCGCCGACGGACGTGGACGTGGACGTGGTCGCCGGGTACGGACCGCCGTGGTGCTGGGCCGGAGCCACCGCCACCCCGGTCGGCCACCCGTTCACCAGCACGCGCCCGGCGAGCGGCGTGAGCTCGGCGAGGATCTCCGCGCCGCGCCCCTCCCCGGCCGCCTCCTCCTCGGACAGCTGCACGGTCGCCGTCAGGTTGCCCGGCAGCCGCGACAGCACCGACTTGACCTCGGCCTCGTCGTCGTAGCGGGCCACGACGGTGACCGGCCCGAAGCACTCCTCCAGCAGCAGGTCGTGCTCGCCCTCCTGCGTCAGCTTGCCGGCGGGCACCGTCAGGAAGCCCGGGCTGACCGTGTGCTCGCCGCCCGCGCCCGGCGTCACCGGCGAGTCCACGTCGGCGAGCTCGGTCCGCTCGGCGACACCCGCGATGAAGTTGTCCCGCATCCGGTGGTCGAGCAGGACGCCCGCGTCGGTGTCGCTCACCGCGTCCGTGAGCGACTTGACCAGACCGTCGCCCGCGGCGCCGGACGGCACCAGCACCAGGCCCGGCTTCACGCAGAACTGCCCGACGCCCAGCGTCATCGACCCGGCGAGGCCGGTGCCGATCGCCTCGGCGCGCTCGGCGGCCGCCGCCTCCGTGACGACGACGGGGTTCAGCGAGCCCAGCTCGCCGTGGAAGGGGATCGGCACCGGTCGCGCGGCGGCGGCGTCGAACAGCGCGCGCCCGCCCCGGATGGAGCCGGTGAAGCCCGCGGCGGAGACCAGCGGGTGCTTGATCAGCTCGATGCCCGCCTCGAAGCCGTGCACGAGGCCCACGACGCCCTCGGGGATGTCCTGCGCGGCGGCGGCCCGGCGCAGCACCGACACGACCAGCTCGGACAGGCCCGGGTGGTCGGGGTGAGCCTTGACGACCACCGGGCAGCCCGCGCCCAGCGCGCTCGCGGTGTCGCCGCCGGCGACGGAGAAGGCGAAGGGGAAGTTGGAGGCCGAGTAGACGGCCACGACGCCCAGCGGCACCTTGTACCGGCGCAGGTCCGGGATCGGCGGGGTCGCGGTGTCGTCGGGGTGGTTGATGACGACGTCGAGGAAGGCGCCCTCGTCGACGATGTCCGCGAAGGCCCGCAGCTGGTAGCAGGTGCGGGCGAGCTCGCCGGTCAGCCGGACCGGACCGAGCGCGGTCTCCGCGTCGGCGGCCTCGACGAGGTGGTCCTTGGACGCCTCCAGGCCGTCGGCGGCGGCGCGCAGGAAGGCCGAGCGGACCGCGCGGTCGGCGAGAGCGCCCCGCGCGGCGTGCGCGGCGCGGACGGTGGCGTCCACCTCCTCAGCTGTGGCCTCCACCGCAACCTGCTCACGCTGCTTCCCGGTTCGGGGGTCGACACTCCAGACTGGTGCTGCTGCCACCGCGGGTCCCTCCACGTATGTATTGCCGCTGCTTTGCCGCAGTTTTTGGGTCATCCACCAGGGTCGTTCGATATGCTGAACGCTGTCTCTGATGATGAATATGCTGTTGGAGACTATTTCCCGTCGAACGAAGGGGTCAAGGGCGATGTCGGCAGTCGAGACAGGCGGCGGGGCGCAGGTCAAGTCCGCGGTACGGACGGTTGAACTGCTCGAGTACTTCGCCGGTCGCCCCGGTATGCACTCCCTGGCTGCGGTCCAGGAGGCCGTCGGGTACCCCAAGTCCAGTCTGTACATGCTGCTGCGCACCCTCGTGGAGCTGGGCTGGGTGGAGACGGACGCGACGGGCACGCGCTACGGCATCGGCGTCCGGGCGCTGCTGGTGGGCACGTCGTACATCGACGGCGACGAGGTGGTCGCGGCGGCCCGGCCGACGCTGGACCGGCTGTCGGACGACACCACGGAGACCATCCACCTGGCCCGGCTGGACGGCACCAACGTCGTCTACCTCGCCACCCGGCAGTCGCAGCACTACCTGCGCCCCTTCACCCGGGTCGGCCGCCGTCTCCCCGCGCACTCCACCTCGCTCGGCAAGGCGCTGCTCAGCACCTACACGGACGAGCAGGTGCGCAAGATGCTCCCGGAGACACTGCCGGCGCTGACCGAGAACACGATCACCGACCGGGAGAAGCTCATCGAGGAGCTGCGCCAGGTCAGGGACCAGGGCATCGCCGTCGACCGCGAGGAGAACACGCTGGGGCTGCGCTGCTTCGGCGTGGCGATCCCGTACCGCACGCCCGCGCGGGACGCGATCAGCTGCTCGGTGCCGGTGGCGCGGCTCACCCCCGCGCACGAGCAGATGGTGAAGGACGCGCTGTTCGACGCCCGTGACCGGCTGACCCTCGCCACCCGGAGGCTCTGAATCCGTGGACGTCGTACTCCGTGAGGTCCACGACAGCGACCTGCCGGTCTTCTTCCGGCAGCTGAACGACCCGGAGGCGCTGCACATGGCGGCCTTCACCCCGGCGGATCCCGCCGACCGGGACGCCTTCGACGCCCGCTGGAAACGGATCCGGTCCTCGGACGTCGTCGCGCGGGCGGTCCTGGCCGACGGTGACGTGGTGGGCAGCGCGATGGTGTACGGGGAGCCGGGCGAGCGCGAGGTGACGTACTGGGTGGACCGCGCGTACTGGGGGCGGGGCGTGGCCACCGCCGCCCTGCGCGGGCTGCTGGCCGAGGTGCCGGAACGTCCGCTGTACGCCCGCGCCGCCGCCGACAACCAGGGGTCGTTGCGCGTCCTGGAGAAGTGCGGCTTCCGGGCGACCGCGCGGGCGCGGGACGTCGCGAACGCCCGGGGCGAGGCTATCGACGAGGTCGTGCTGGCCCTGACCGGGTGAGGTGTTTCCCGTCGGGCGGGCGTTCATGAACGCCCGATGAGAAATCCGGCGGAAGGGAACGTTCCGATCGTTCTCGCTCGTCTGTCCGGGTGGGATGAACAAGACGATCAGGCGCGCCTCCGTCTTCACGCTGCTGCTGGTGCTCGCCCTGCTGGGCAGGGCGACCTGGGTGCAGTTCTACGACGGCCGGGCGCTCGCGGACGACAAGGACAACCGGCGCAACGCGATCGAGACGTACGCGGAGCCGCTGGGGAACATCATCGTGGCCGGCGAGTCGATCACCGGTTCCGCGCGGACGAAGGGCAGCGACCTCAGGTACAAACGCACGTACACGGACGGCAGCCTCTACGCCGCGGTGACGGGCTACGCCTCGCAGGCGTACGCGCCCACCCAGCTGGAGGGCATCTACCAGGACCTCCTCAACGGCACGGACACCCGGCTGAGGACGGTGATGGACACGGTCACCGACGAGCGGGCCGAGCCGGGCAACGTGGTGACGACGATCGATCCGGACGTGCAGAAGGCGGCGTACGACGCGCTCGACGGGAAGAAGGGCGCGGCCGTCGCGATCGACCCGGCCACCGGGAAGATCCTCGCGGTCGTGTCGACGCCGTCGTACGACCCCTCGTCGCTGACCGACGCCAACACCGCCGGGCCGGCCTGGAAGAAGCTCAACGCGGACGCGGACAAGCCGCTGACCAACCGCGCGCTGCGCCAGCCGCTGCCGCCGGGGTCGACGTTCAAGCTGGTCGTGGCGGCGGCCGCGCTGGAGGACGGGCTGTACGCGTCGGTGGACGAGAGGACGGACAGTCCGAACCCGTTCAAGCTGCCGGGCACGACCAGGTACCTGGACAACGAGAACGCGAGCGCGCCCTGCGCGGACGCCACGATCCGCACGGCGCTGCGGTACTCGTGCAACAACGTCTTCGGGAAGATGGCCGTCGACCTGGGCCAGGACAAGCTCAGGGCGATGGCGGAGAAGTTCGGCTTCAACGACCAGGCACAGGACGTACCGGTACGGGCCTATCCGAGTGTCTACCCCTCGGACATGAACGCGTCGTCCACGGCCCTGACCGGCATCGGCCAGTTCGACGTCACCGCCACCCCGCTCCAGATGGCCATGGTGTCGGCCGCGATAGCCAACGGCGGCAAGCTGGTCTCGCCGCACATGGTGTCGCAGATCACCGACAGCGGCGGTGACGTCCTGGCGGACTACGACGACCAGGCGGGCTCCCGGGAGATCGTCAGCTCCTCGACCGCCGAGCAGTTGCGGTCGGCGATGCGGACGGTCGTCGAGGAGGGCACCGGTACGAACGCGCGGATCTCCGGCGCGACCGTGGGCGGCAAGACGGGCACGGCCCAGCACGGCGAGAACAACAGCCGGACGCCGTACGCCTGGTTCACGTCGTACGGCGAGGCCGACGGCAAGGAGGTCGCCGTGGCGGTGGTGGTGGAGCAGTCGGACGCGGCGCGCTCGGAGGTCAGCGGCAACGGGCTGGCGGCGCCGGTGGCCAGGGCGGTGATGGAGGCGGCGCTCAGGACGTAGGCGGCGGGGGCGGCTGGGGCGGCTCCGGAGGGAACCGCCCCCTCACCTCACTTGACGCCCAGGATCTGCTCGATCGGGTCGATGGCGAAGTACACCAGGAACAGCGCGGCCGTCCCCCACAGCAGCCAGTGGACCTCCCTGGCCTTGCCGAGGACGGTCTTGATCAGCACGTAGGCGAGGAAGCCGGCGCCGATGCCGTTGGTGATGGAGTACGTGAACGGCATCACGGCGATGGTCAGGAACGCCGGGATGGCGATCTCGTACCGGTCCCAGTCGATGTGCTTGACCTGGGTCATCATCAGGAAGCCGACGGCAACCAGGGCCGGCGCCGCCGCCTGGAGCGGGACGATGGTGAGCAGCGGGGTGAGGAAGAGGGCCAGGGCGAACAGGCCGCCGGTGACCAGGTTGGAGAAGCCGGTGCGCGAGCCCTCGCCGACACCGGCCGCCGACTCGATGTAGGAGGTGGCGGAGGAGGACGAGGCCGCACCGCCCGCGACCGCGGCGGCGCCGTCGATGAGCAGCACCCGGCCGAGGTGGGGGACCTTGCCCTCCTCGTCGAGGAGACCCGCTTCGGCGCTGACGCCGACGACCGTGCCCATGGTGTCGAAGAAGTCGGACAGGATCAGCGTGAAGATCAGCAGGACGACGGTGATGACGCCGACACCGGGCGCGTCGAAGGCGCCGAACAGGCTGAAGTGACCGATCAGTCCGAAGTCGGGCGTGTCGACGATCTTGTCCGGCCACGCGGGTGTGGTCAGGCCCCAGGTCTTCACGTCGGCGGCGGAGTTGATGATCACCGCGAGGACCGTCATGGTCACGATGGAGATCAGGATGGCGCCCTTGACCTTGCGGGCGAGCAGTCCGATCGTCAGCAGCACGCCGAGGCAGAAGACGAGGATCGGCCATCCGGTGAGGCTGCCGGTGCCGCCGAGCTGGACCGGGACCGTGGTGCCCGCGATGTCCGGGATCCGGGTGACGAAGCCGGCGTCGACGAAGCCGATGAAGGCGATGAACAGGCCGATGCCGACGCTGATCGCCTGCTTGAGCGGTTGCGGGATGGCCCGCATCACGGCCTCGCGCAGGCCGGTGACCACCAGGAGGCAGATCAGCAGGCCCTCGATGACGATCAGGCCCATCGCGTCGTCCCAGCTCATCAGCGGGGCGATCTGGAAGGCGACGACGGCGTTCAGTCCGAGGCCGGCGGCGAGCGCGAGGGGCAGATTGCCCCCGATGCCCATGATGACCGTCATCACCGCGGCCACCAGGGCGGTGGCCGTGGTCAGTTGGACCGCATCCAACTGGTGGCCGAACTTGTCCTTCGCGCTGCCGAGGATGAGGGGATTCAGGACAAGGATGTAGGCCATCGTGAAGAAGGTGGCGAAGCCGCCGCGTATCTCCCGGCCGACGGTGGATCCCCGCTCGGAGATCCGGAAGAACCGGTCGACGCCGTTCGCCCCCGGTGGCGGGGCACTTGGCCGGTCGGCCGTCTTCTGGGTCTCGGACATGGCTGTCGCTCCTCGGTGCCTGGATGATCGGTGTGCGGATGCTGGCTGGATTGTTCCCTCGTTGAACCCGGTTCAGGTTTTCTCCGTGTTACGGAATCGGGGCCGGCCAGGGCCGGACGACCCTACGGTGTTCGAAGGCCCGTACGAACCGGGCGGTTGATCGCTGCTACGCTTCCGGATCTCATCCGGGCACCTCCGGATGGTCACATGTCAGTCACATGACACGCACAGGCGCCCTGAGGGTGCCCGAGCCGCCGTGAGGAGAGGTCGCCCGTGGGCACAGTCGTCGACGACGCCGCCTCGGTGGAGTTCCATGCCTTCTTCGAGCGTCACTACGCCGAACTGTCGCGCCTGGCCCACCTGCTGACCGGTGAGGCGGACGCCGCCGACGACCTGGCGGCGGACGCGTTGCTTGCCCTGTGGCACCGCTGGGACCGGGTCCGCGCGGCCGACCACCCGGCGGCGTACGCGCGCGGTGTGGTCGCCAACCTGGCCCGGACCCGGATCCGCACCGCGGTCCGCGAGCGGCGGCGCGTCGCGCTGTTCTGGTCGCAGCGCGAGGAGAAGACCGAGAACCCGGATGTGGCCGGTGTGATCGACGTGCAGGAGGCGTTGCGTAGACTCCCGTTCCGCAAACGCGCCTGCGTGGTGCTGCGGCACGCCTTCGACCTCTCGGAGAAGGACACCGCGCTCGCCCTGGGCGTCTCGGTCGGTACGGTGAAGAGCCAGACCTCCAAGGGGATGGCCGAATTACAACGGTTGCTGGGCACACAGGCGGCTGCTCCGCAGAAGGTGCACGCGGCCATGGCGCGTACCGGTGAGGCCGGAGGAAGGGACCGATGACCATGCGGCGGGACGTGCACGACGAGCTGCGCGCCCGGCTGCACGAGGCGGCCGGCGCGCACGAGGCCGACCGCGCGCGCATCCTGGCGCGGATCGAGCGCGGCATGACCGAGCAGACCCGTTCCGACCACCGGGCGACCCGGCCGCCGGTGTTCGGCTGGGTGCGGGTGGTGAGCGCCACGGCCGCGGTCGCGGGTGTGCTCGGTGTCGGCGGTTACGCGGTCGCCTCGGCGGTGAAGGACGACGTGTCCCCGCAGAAGACGGTCGCGGTCACGGCGACGCCCGCCCCGTCCCCGGACGCCACGAGCCGGGCGCCCGTGCCGCCGGTGGATCCGGTGCCGAGCAGCCCGCGGGAGCCTCGCGAGTCGAGCGCGTCCCCCGCGCGGACGCCGAGCGTGTCGGCCACCCCGCAGCCGCCCGCCGCCTCCGGCACCGAGGACGGCCCGCTGTGGTCGGACGGTTCGGTGGACCCGCACAGCAACGAGTTCTGGGCGCAGAGCAACGTGACCGTGAAGACGAGCGAGAAACTCACCGCGCTCACCGTGCGGTTGAAGGTCAGGCAGACCGGCGGGGTCACCTCGGCCGGTGCCTGGCGGTCCGCGCCCGAGGACGACTTCACGGCGACCGTCGCCGAGCGGGACGGCTTCCTCGTCTACACCTGGGTGCTCAAGCCGGGCCGTTCGGTGTGGCCGGGCGAGTGGGTGTTCGCGGGCCAGTTCGACCACGACCGCGGCGGCCGGGACGCGAAGGACGACGGCTACACGGTCACCGCCGCCGCGGACGGCGAACAGCTGGCCGTGGCGGGCGATTTCGCCGCTCGTGGAGACGACGAGGACGACTCGTAAAAAAATTCCGAGGACCCGGCAACCCTTTCCTCACCGGTGGCGACCAGGAAGCGCAAGGTTCCCCACGCAAGGAAAAGGGCATGACTGCACCAGCTGAACAGCGCGTCCGCCACCGTCGCCGGCTCACCAAGCGGCGGGCGGTGATCGCCGGAGCCGCCGCTTTCGGCATCACGGGAGCGGCGATCGTCACCACGACGATGCTGTCCTCCGCGGGCGCCGCCTCGACCTGGCCGACCGCCACGGGCAGCAAGGCCGTGTCGTCCACGATCAAGGTGTCCGGCACCTACGACGGCAAGCTCACGAAGTTCTACGGCTCCGGCGCCCTGGGCGGCAGCGGCCAGGAGGAAGGCCAGGACCCGGTCTTCGAGCTGGCCGACGGCGCGGTCCTGAAGAACGTGATCATCGGCACGCCGGCCGCGGACGGCGTCCACTGCAAGGGCAGTTGCACCCTGCAGAACGTGTGGTGGCTGGATGTCGGCGAGGACGCGGCCAGTTTCAAGGGGACGTCGTCCTCGGCCGTCTACCAGGTCATCGGCGGCGGCGCGAAGAACGGCGCCGACAAGGTGCTCCAGTTCAACGGCGCCGGCAAGCTGACGGTGACCGGCTTCCAGGTCCACAACTCGGGCAAGCTGGTCCGCACGTGCGGCAACTGCAAGACGCAGTACAAGCGCACGGTGGTGCTGAGCGACATCGACGTGACCGCGCCGCTGAAGGCGATCGTCGGCGTCAACGCGAACTACGGGGACACGGCCACGCTGTCGAAGATCCGGATCCACGGCGACACCAAGAAGAAGACCAAGACGTGCGTCCGCTTCCAGGGCAACAACACCGGTAAGGAGCCGACGGAACTCGGCACCGGCCCCGACGGCACGACCTGCAAGTTCAAGACCTCGGACGTCACGTACGACTGACCCCAGAACGCCGGCCGGCCCGGAGCCCCCCTTCGGGCCGGCCGGAAGCACTGGTCGAACCCCCTTCGGCCGGTCACCAGAACGCCCCCGCCGGTGACGACCGGCGGGGGCGTTCACCTGCGGGTGAGGCTAGGTCATCGTCGTGCCGATGGCCGTCGACCCGGTCGTGAGGAACGGGGTGGCCGGCAGCGCCCCGTCCGGCCTGCGGGCCCCGTGCGCGCTGGTGGCGTCCGTCGACCTGAACGCCGGCGCGCTGACCCCGCTGTCCCAGTTGTTCGCCGCGGAGACGGCGGACGGACTCAGCCTGGACAGGCCTTGCTTGTTGCCCACCGCGAGGTTCCGCGCGAGCCGCGCCTCGCCCGTGGCGAAGAAGAACCCGGCGCCCGTGTTGGCGTACGCGGTGTTGCGGTTCAGCACGACGGCCCCCGGGTTGGAGTTCTCGGTGAACCCGTGCAGCGTGTTGTCCCAGGCCGCGTTGTGGTTGACGACGTGAGCGACGGTGACCCCGCCGCCGCCCAGCTTGAACCCGTTCCCGTTGCCCTCGAACGCGGGGTCCCCCCACCGGTTCTCGCCGTTGCCGAAGGCCCAGGTGTGCTCGACGGTGACCGGCGAGGAGAACTGCCACAGGTCGAGACCGTCGTCGGAGTTGCCGTACAGCCGCGCGCCGGTGATCCGGTTGCCCGTGCCGGAGCCGAACTTCACGGCGATCCCGTCGGCGTTCTGCCCGTGCCCGGCCGGGTCGTAGTTGCCGTGACTGTCCAGGTTCTGCACGAGGTTGCCGACCGTGCCGTCGCCGCGCAGCGTGAAGCCGGAGTCGCCGTTGTCCGCGGTGACCAGGTTCCGGAAGACACCGCCCACGGAGGACGTGACGACCAGGCCCTGCGCCGGGGAGTTCTGGAAGGTGAGGTCGCGTACGGTCCAGTGGTCGCCGTGGATCGCGGCCAGCCAGGAGCCGTCGGGCAGCCGGGAGCCGTCGATCCGCACCTTCTCGGCGCCGTACGCCTCCAGCGTGATCCGCGCCGAAGGGGTGCCGTCCGCCGTGGACTTGAGGGTCGCCGCCGGGGTGTACGTGCCGCCGCGCACCTGGATGACGGTGCCGGCGGCCGCGTTCCTGACGGCCGACTCCAGCTGAGCGGTGGTGGACACGGTGACCGTCGCCGAGGCGGCCTGGGCTCCCCCCTCGGAGAGGCCGAGGTACACACCGCTCGCGCACGCGGCGACGGCCACCGCCGCGGCGATCGAGAGGGTCCGTGTCCTGCGGTGGCGGCCGGTGCTGAGACGCACGGGGGCGTTCCTTTCCTGGGGGACGGTGACGAAACGGGCCGGAGGGGCCGCCCCGGCCCGTTTCTGGGATCTGGTCGCCGCCGACGGCCGGGAAGGTTGCCGCCATCCGGCGAAAACGTTCGAAACTTTCGCTCGCGCCCGTCCCGTCCGCACCGATTGACGCGCTGTTTCGCTCCCCTGACACTCCGAGAGCACAGCGACTCAACAGAAACCCCCACAGTCCCACAGGATGTGTCATGCGACTCCCCGGACGCCGCACCCCCCGCACGCTCCTGGCCCCCGTGCAGGCCGTGCTCCTCGCCTTGCTCTGCTCCCTCCTCGCGATCCCCCCGAGCACCGCCCAGTCAGGAGCGCCACCCGTGAAACAGCCCAGGTACGCCGGGTATCTCTTCGCCTACTTCACCGGTGAGGGCACCGCCGACGGCGAGCAGATCCGCTACGCCCTCAGCCGCGGCAACGACCCGCTGCACTGGCGCGAGCTGAACGCGGGCAAGCCGGTCCTGACGTCCACCATCGGGGAGAAGGGGCTGCGGGACCCGTTCGTGATCCGCTCCCCCGAGGGCGACAGGTTCTACCTGATCGCCACCGACCTGAGGATGTACCGCGACAGCAGCGGCAGTTGGGACGAGGTCCAGCGGCACGGCAGCAAGTCGATCATGGTGTGGGAGTCCACCGACCTGGTGCACTGGACCGACCAGCGGCTGGTGAAGGTCGCCCCGGACAATGCGGGCAACACCTGGGCGCCGGAAGCCTATTGGGACGACTCCCTGGACGCGTACGTCGTCTTCTGGGCGTCGAAGCTGTACGCCGACGACGATCCCGGCCACACGGGATCGACGTACAACAAGATGCTGTACGCGACGACGAAGGACTTCCGTACCTTCAGCGAGCCGAAGGTCTGGGACGACCCCGGCTACTCGGTCATCGACTCGACGGTCGTGAAGCACGAGGACACCTACTACCGCTACACCAAGGACGAACGGGACCCGTCCTCCAGCTCCCCGTGCTCCAAGTTCATCACCGGGGAGAAGTCGGCGAGCCTGACCGACACCTCGTACGACTTCGTCTCCGACTGCATCGGCAGCGGCTCGATCGACCGCGGCGAGGGGCCGACGGTCTTCAAGTCCAACACCGAGAAGAAGTGGTACCTGTTCATCGACGAGTACGGCGGTCGCGGCTATGTCCCCTTCGAGACCACCGACCTCGACTCGGGGAAGTGGACGATGTCCACGGACTACCAGCTGCCCGCCAGCCCGCGGCACGGCACGGTGCTGCCGGTGACGCAGGCCGAGTACGACCGGCTGCTGGCCGCCTATCCGTCGACGCCGGCGTCGGTCGTGGACGCGACCGCCAAGGGGCAGAAGGGGTACGCGGTGGTCACCGAGGCCGCGTCGAAGGTCGTGCTGCCGATGGAGCCGGGCGCGGATGTGGCACGTCTCGCCCCGCGGATCCACGTGGGTGCGGGCGCGACGCTCAGCCCGAGGTCGGGCACCCGCCGGGACTTCCGCAGGCCGCAGACGTACACCGTGACGGCCGCCGACGGCACGACCCGCACCTGGACGGTCGAGGCGGTGCGCACCGGCAGCCCGGCCCTTCCCGGCCTCAACGCCGACCCGGACGTGCACCATCTGAACGGCGAGTACTGGATCTACCCGACGACGGACGGCTTCCAGGGCTGGGGCGGGACGCGGTTCAAGGCGTACTCGTCCAAGGACCTGGTCCACTGGAAGGACCACGGGGTCATCCTGGACCTCGGCCCCGACGTGGCCTGGGCGGACAAGTACGCGTGGGCGCCGGCGATCGCCGAGCGCGACGGGAAGTACTACTTCTACTTCTGCGCCGAGCAGCAGATCGGCGTGGCGGTGGCGGACTCCCCGGCCGGCCCGTTCAAGGACGCGCTGGGCAAGCCCCTGGTGGCGAAGGGCGGTTCGCTGAGCGGCCAGATGATCGACCCGGCCGTCTTCACGGACGACGACGGGCAGGCGTACCTCTACTGGGGCAACGGGCGCGGTTACGTGGTGCCGCTGAACGACGACATGGTGTCCTTCGACGCCTCACGGGTGAAGGACATCACCCCGGACGACTTCCGCGAGGGGTCCTTCGTGATCAAGCGGAAGGGCACCTACTACTTCATGTGGTCCGAGGACGACACCCGCAGCGAGAACTACCACGTCGCCTACGCGACCGGTCCCTCCCCGCTCGGCCCGTGGACCAAGCGGGGGACGATCCTGTCCAAGCGTCCCGAGTACGGCATCCTCGGCACCGGCCACCACTCCGTGGTGAACGCGCCCGGCACCGACGACTGGTACGTCGTCTACCACCGGTTCGCCCTGAACGGCCCCGGCAGGCCGGGCGGTGACGGCATGCACCGCGAGACCACCGTGGACCGCCTGGAGTTCGCGGCCGACGGGACGATCAAGCCGGTGGTGCCGACACTGGAGTCGATCGCACCCGTGCGGTCCCCCTGACGAAGCGGGCCGGTCACGGCTCGCTCCCGGTGCCGGACCCGTACCGCGCGGTGGTATGGGCCCAGGCACCCGGCGGCGTGTGACGGCTCAGTTCATCGTCGCGCCGATGGTCGTGCTGCCCGTGGTCAGGAACGTGGTCGCGGGCAGAGTGCCGTTCGTGCCACGGGCGTTGTACGTGCTCGACGCGTCCGTCGACCGGAAGGCGGGGGTGCTGACGCCGCTGTCCCAGTTGTTGCCCGACGAGACCACCGAGGAGCTCTTGCTCACCGTGCCGCTGCCGTTGCCGACGGCGAGGTTCTTGCCGAGGCGGGCCGTGCCGGTGGCGAAGTAGTAGCCCCACTTGGCATTGGCGTAGGCGGTGGTGCGGTTGAGGGAGATCGCGCCCTTGTTGGAGTTCTCGGTGAAGCCGCTGCCCGCGTTGTCCCAGGCGGCCGAGTTGTTGATGACGTGGGCGACGACCTCGCCGTCGCCGCCCAGCTTGTAGCCGTTGCCGTCGCCCGCGAACGCGGAGTCGCCCCACCGGTTCCTGCCGTTGCCCATGGCCCAGGTGTGCTCGACGGTGACCGGCGAGGAGAAGGACCAGAAGTCCAGGCCGTCGTCGGAGTTGTTGTAGAGGCGGGCGCCGGTGATCAGGTTGCCGGTGCCGGAACCGAACTTCACGGCGATGCCGTCGGCGTTCTCGCCGTGGGTGGCGGCGTCGTAATGGCCGTAACTGTCGAGGTTCTTCACCGTGTTGTCGACCGTGCCGTCTCCGGTGAGCGTGAAGCCGGAGTCGCCGCCGTTGAGGGTCTTGATGTTGTTCCAGGTGGTGCCGGTGCAGGACTGGCAGACGACCGCGCTGTCCGGGGAGTTCTGGAAGGTCAGGTTGGAGACGTTCCAGTAGTCCGCGGTGAGCTTGAAGATCCAGGAGCCGGAGGGCAGCGACGAACCGTCGATCTTCACCGTCTCCGAGCCGTACGCGGTGAGCGTGATCGGCGATGACGAGGTGCCGTTGGCCGTGGACTGGAGGACGGCGGTCGGGTAGTAGGTGCCGCCGCGGACCTGGATGACGGTACCGGGTGTGGCGTTCTTGACGGCGTTGGACAGGTCGGTCGAGGTGCTGACGACCACGGTCGCGGCCTGTGCCTGGGCGGGGAGGACGGCGAGGCCGGCGCCGAGGGTCACGGTCGCGAGGGCCGTGAGAGCGGTACGACGAGACATGGAGTGCGGGTCCTTTTGCGTCGTGGGGGGGGGTGGGGAGGGGGTTACAGGACGCGGTCCAGCCAGGTGAGGACCTCGTCCTGCATGCGGTCGACGAAGACGTGGCCGAGGTCGGGCCAGGTCTTGAGGTGCAACCGCTCCTCGGCGTGGCGTGAACGCCAGACGGCGCGCAGCTTGTCGTGGGCCACCCGGACGCCGTCGGCGGGGAAGAGGGTGTCCAGGGCGCCGTCGAAGAAGAGCATCGGCCTGGGTGCGGCGATGCCCGCCACGTCGGGGAAGTCGAGGAACCGGGGCAGCCCGGGGTGGAGCATGTAGTACGACGACTGCCCGCGCAGCGTGTTGTTGCCGGGCACCATCATTTCCCTCAGCCCGGTCATCCAGCACACGCTCGCCGCGGCGGCGACGTGGTCGCTGAGCGCGGCGGTCTGCCAGGCACGGTAGGCGCCCATGGAGAACCCGACGGCCGCGACCCGGTGGGCGTCCACTCGGTCGAGGCCGGCCAGGAAGGCGGCGGCGCGGACGTCCTCGCGGGCCATGAGCCCGGCCAGGGAGGAGCCGAGGTTGAAGAAGTTGGAGGCGAGGGCCTGCTGCTGGTCGTAGGCGAGGGGGCCGCGGTCGCCCCAGCCGAGGGCGTCCAGGCACAGGACGACATAGCCGCGCCGGGCCAGTTCGTCGCCGACGAAGCGTCCGCTGAAGTACTTGTCCGCCCACGTCTGCGCGGAGGCGAGCCGCGTCTCGTCGTACCAGGGGCGGACGAGTTTCTCCTTGCCGATGTCGAACCTGGCGCCGTGGTCGTGCAGGAGCAGGACGGCGGGGAAGGGGCCGGGGCCGTGCGGGGTGAGCAGGGCGCCCCGGACACGTTCGTAACCCGTCAGGGACACCGTCACCAACTGCCGTGTGTATCCCTCACCTTGAGGGCCGGCGGTGAACTCGGGCGCGTACGGTGTTCCGTCCTGGCGTCCCACGATGAGGTGGTCCTCCACCACGGCCCGGGCGGCGCGGCGCCAGGCCCGGAAGTCGCGGACCGGTGACGTGCCCCAGGCGAGGGGGAAGTTCAGCTGGTCCTTGAGCGCCGGGTGGAAGTCGGGCAGGTTGCCGCCCACCAGGCCGGCGGCGTCGGCGGTCCCGGTGGCCGCTCCGAGGAACGCGGCCGCCGCGGCTCCCGCGACGAAGGTCCGGCGCCCCAAGGGCTCACGGCTGTCCATACGGCCTCCCGGTTCCGGCGTGGTTCAGGACGTGGCGCTCGACCGCCGCCCGGGACGTGAGCGCCCGGTGGTCGTAGACCCCGGCGGGATCCCAGCCGGCCTCGCTCGTGAGTCCGAGGCCGCTCGCCACGGCGTTCAGGCGGGCGGGGCGGCCGTTGAACCAGGAGCCGGTGTCCCAGAAGTGCTCGCCGCCGTAGTCCGCGACCGCGAGAGCGGGGCCGCCGTTCCGATAGTGGAACACATTGCGCTCGGAGAAGATCGCGGACTCCAGGCCGGCACCGAGCGCGTACAGGGTGCCGTCCGCCCGGCCCCGGTAGACGTTGTTGACGACGTGCACCTGTCCGAAGCGGACGCGGGGGCCGCGCTGCACGATGTCGGTGAAGAGGTTGCGGGCGAGGGTGACCTTCAGGTGTCCCCGGTCCCGGTCGCCGCGCCCGTCCCCCGATCCGATGAGGATCGCCTTGTCGTGGTCGGTGAACCGGCTGTCGGAGACGGTGACGAAGTCGGAGCCGTCCTCGATGTCCAGCAGCCCGTCGTGCCGCTGGACGTGTTCCCCGTGGAAGCCGAGGGGCGCCTCGCGGTCCGGGAACCGGCCGTCGGTGAAGGTGCAGTGGTCGATCCAGATGTGCTTGCCGGTGATCACGGTCATCGCGTCGAAGCGGGCGTTCCAGCTGCCCCTCGTGCCGTCACCCGGCGACCAGGTGGTGAAGTGGTCGACGGGAGCCTCGAGACGCAGGTTGCGGACGATGATGTTCGTGCCGGTGTTGACGGTGAGGAAGACTCCGAGGAGCCGGGCGTCGTCGCCCGCGCCGACGAGCGTGGTGTTGCTCGGCACGGTCAGCTGGATCCGCGCCTTCTCGTTGTTCGAGCCCGTCTGGCGCAGCCGGCGCTGCTGCCCGCAGTACGCGAAGCGGGTGTCGGACCAGACGGCGCCGTCCTCGCCGAAGCAGGACATGTACATCGCGAGGTCGTACCCGGGCGCGTAGTCCTGCTCGCCGAGCAGGGAACCGTCGTCCGCCTCATGGCCGTTGACGTCGCCCACGACCCGGATCACCTTGGGGGCGGCGGGGTCGCCCCGGTTGGCGAGGGCCTCCTTGAGCTCGGCGCGGGTGTGCACCGTCCAGGTCGTGCCGCCCGCGCCTCCGGTGGTGCCGGTGCCGGTGGCGGCCCAGCCGACGGGGGCGCGCTCGGCGGCGACGGCCGGCGACGGCGTGCCCAGCAGTCCCAGGCACAGGCACGTCAGGAGCACGGCGGCGCTACGCATGGGGCCGCCAGTCGCCGAGGTAGGCCGCTCTGGTGTGCGACCCGGCTTCCGCGCGCGTCAGGTGCGGCCGGTTCTCCGGCACCGGGATCGCGGCGCCCGGCCCCGAGTTGCGGTACTCCCGAAACCTCATGGTCTGCCAGGGGTACGCCTCCCGCATGTTCGTGTACGGCGCCACCGCGTCGATCCCGGGACCGATCCGGGTGTCCCGCACGACGAGCGACGGCCAGGCGGTCGTCTCGTACGTCGGCACCCAGGGCCGGGCCAGCTTGTACGCCCCGTCCTCGGCGCCGGAGGTGATCCGGCAGCGGACCGCGAGGATGCCGTGCGGGTTGGCGCGGGCCGTGGACGGGGCGAAGACCATGCCCTTGGGCGTGAAGGCGACGTCCCGGCGCAGCGTGCGGAAGTGGCAGTCCTCGAAGACGGCGGTCGCCCGGCCGAAGACGAAGTCGACGTCGCCCTCCACATGGCAGCGGTGGAAGTACTGCCGGCCGAAGACGTCGAGCGCGGTCGTCTCGACGAAGAGGGTGTCCTGGTGGCCCAGCAGCCGCACGTTCTCGAAGTGGGTGCGGTCGCCGTAGGTGTACGCGGCCACCGCCTGGGTGCCGGTGATCCCGGGGTGGTCGGCGCGCAGCCAGTCGTTGGCGAGGGTGAGGTCGCGGACGGTGAGGCCGGGAGCGGCCGAGGTGAAGGTGGCCGAGCCCGCCGTGCCGTGGGTTCCCGAGCCGTCGGGCTTCGGGGTGCCGTTGGCGTTGTCGTACACGATGACGGCGTCACGCGGGTCCCGGGTGGCGCCACGCAGCGTCAACTCGGCGGCGGAGGCGGGGACCTTGACGACCTCTCGATAGGTCCCCGGGTGCACGACGACGGTCCAGCCGGGGCCGGACACCGCGTCCACGGCCGCCTGCACGGAGTCACCGGGGCGCACGTGCAGGACGCGGCGGCCGACGGCGAGGGCCTGCCCTGGAGCGGCACCGGCGCCGGCGGCCACGAGTCCGCCCGCGACGCCGGCCAGAAGGGTGCGCCTGCGCATCTCAGCGCGCTCCCTTCCAGGGTGTCCAGTCCCCGAGGTGGTCGGCGCGGGTCGCCGACCGGGCCTGTGCGTCGGTGAGCTGGGGGCGGTTCTCCGGGACGGTGATCCGGGCGCCGGGACCGGTGTTGCGGTACTCGGCGAACCGCTGGTCCTGCCAGGGGAAACCCGCCGACATGGTGGCGTACGGGGCGACCGCGTCGATCCCGGGGCCCATCCAGGTGTCCCGGACGGTGAGCATCGGGCGGGCGGTGGTGTCGGAGCTGGGCACCCAGGGCCGGGCGAGCTTGTAGTACGCGTCCGGTGCCTCGCTGCTGATCCGGCCCCGGACGACCAGGTAGCCCCGCGGGTTGGCGCCCGCCGTCGAGGGCGCGAAGACGAAGCCGTAGGGCGCGTTCGTCAGGTCGGTGCGGTTCAGCGTGCGGAAGTGACAGTGCTCGTACACCGCCGTCGCCCGGCCGAAGACGAAGTCGACGTCGCCCTCGACGTAGCAGTGGGAGTAGTACTGGCGGGCGAAGACGGTCAGGGCCATGGAGTCGGCGTACAGGGTGTCCTGGTGGCCGAGGAAGCGGCAGTGGTGGAAGGCCGAGCGGTCGCCCTGGACCTTGACGGCGACGGCCTGGGTGCCGGAGACCCCTGGATGGTCGGCGCGCAGCCAGTCGTTGGCGAAGGTGATCCAGCGGGCGGTGAAGCCGGCCGCCTGCACGGTCGTGGTGGCCGAGCCGGTGGTGCCGTAGGTGCCGCCGCCGGGCTTGGGGGTGCCGGCCGCGTTGTCGTACACGATCACCACGTCCCGGGGGTCCTGCGAGGCTCCGATCCAGGTCGCCTCCGTCCGGGTGGCGTCGACGGCGACCGTCTCGCGGTAGACGCCGGGGGCGAGGACCAGCGTCCGGCCGGTGCCGGTCGCGGCGGTCACCGCGGCCTGCACGGAGGTGAAGTCGCCGCGGCCGTGCGGGTCGACGTACAGGGTCCCGGGGGTGAGGCGGGCGGCCGGGGATCCGTACCGGCCGAACGGGCGCCGGCCGCCGGTGGCGCGCGCGGGGGCCGGCGCGAGGGATCGG